>CALWXA010000082.1 GCA_944385395.1 uncultured Oscillospiraceae bacterium
CTGGACTATCTGGACTACTACAACAACCGCCGCATCAGGGCAAAGCTAAAGGGCTTGCCGCCTGCAATTCACAGACAACAAGCCCTTTCAGCTGCGTGAACAATTTTTGATTGAAAATATTGTCTAATTTTTTGGGGTCACTTCATCCACGTCCGCTTTTTTATTTCAGCCGTCGTTGGCAAAGCTCACCACCGCATCCCAGGTCAGCGCTCCGGTGACGCCGGAAGGCTCCAGCCCCACCAGATTCTGCACCGCCCGGATGGCCTCCTCCGTCTGGGCGTCATATACGCCGGTAGCCGTGATCAGGGGGATCTCCGGCACGTTGCCGGCGGCTTTGATGAGATACTTCTGCAGCAGCTCTACCTCCGGCCCGGTCTGCCCGGAGGTCAGCACCTTGCCGGGATAGATGTCATCGGCAGAGCCCAGGATTTCCGGCGCGATGGAATTGCGGGTCTCGTCGTAGGCCCGCACGATGGCGTTCCAGGTATCCCGGCCCACAATGCCGTCCACTGCCAGACCGTTGGCGGCCTGGAAAGCCCGGACGGTATCCTCGGTGTTGGTGTCGAAGACCCCGCTGCGGCCGGGCAGCGGCAGCGCATCGTCGAAATAGGCCAGTACCGATAAGTAGTACTGGATCTGGGCCACCTGGGGTCCCTCGTCCCCCGGCCGCAGCACCACGGAGAATTCCCGGGACAATTCGTCCTCTGTAAGTCCTTCGGCGTCCAGCTCCGCCAGACCCTTGACGGCGTTGTAGATGGACTTGAGCTTATACCAGGTGGCCTTGCCCACGATGCCGTCTACCTGCAGGTTGAAAATGCTCTGGAAGGATTTCACCGCTTCCTCTGTGGGCAGATCGAAGAACCCGCTGAGCTCCAGCCGGGGCTGCAGTCCCGGATAGTTCTGCCCGATCCGGTTGAGCTGCCGCTTGATGGTCCGCACGTCCTCACCGGCGGACCCCAGACGCAGAGGCAGTCCGGGATAGGAGGGCAGCGCCGCCGAGGTGGGGGCGTTGAATACCAGGTCGATGTCATCGCCGTAGTAGTACTGCAATATCTCGTAGGGCGACAGGCCTTCCTCCGCCAGATCCACGGTGCCCCACTGGCTCAGCCCCTGACAGGTAGAGGTGGTGCCGTTGCAGTATTGGGCAAACAGAGGCTGCACAAAGCCCTGCCGGACGATGTAGTCGTTGAACAGAGAGTCCACGATCCGGGATACCGGCTCAAAGATCTCCCGCTCGTGGATGTATTTCTGGTCATACTGGGTGGAGGAGGTAATGTCAAAATTATAGCCCCGGCTGGGATACCACTCGGTAAAGATCCGGTTGAGCGCATAGGTGACCTGTGCGTAGATGTTGGCCCGGAGGGAACTTTCCGGCCAGGTGGGATAGATCTCGCTGGAGGCCACGTTTTTGATGTAGTCGATAAAGGGCACCCGGACATTGGCGGCGGTATCGTCGGGATTTCCCAGATGCACGGTGATGTAGCTGGGCACTTTTACCACGTTCATCACCGCACCTCCTGGGGCAGGCGCATCACCACCGGCAGGATGGAGGTGATATCCTGGAAGATCTCCACCTCATACATTTCCGGCTCAAAGTCGGGGTGATTGGCAAAGACCTGATAGATGGCGCCCCGGGTGGGTGCCTGGGACTGCAGGGAGGCGGACCTGGGCGGCGCCGGAAGCTGGATGTTGTTGATGATCCCGTCGGCATCGGTGACGCCGTCAAAGAACAGGACCCGGGCGTTATCAAACCGTCCGATTACGGAAATATGTACGCCGGCAGTGGGCAGGGCCCGCTGGGCCCGGCTGGCCTGGATCTTCAGATTGCCCAGGAGGCTGTTCTGCCTGAGGAATTCATCGTAGTTCATGGTGTCGGTGGGTGGATTGGGGTAGGCGCTGCGGTTCATGGTATTATCGTTCCATTCCATAGACGGGCTTCCTTTCCATAAGCTGATTCGTTATCAGTCTATGCCGCAGCGCCCGGGATCGTTACGCCATGCCAAAATAAGCCAGGATTCCCCGATAGATCCCCAGTGCAAAGCCGGACCGGTCATTGCGCAGCTTCTCGGCGTCGGAGGGATTGGACATGTACCCAAGTTCCACCAGAATGGCGGGCATGGTGGTGCGCCGCAGTACGTACAGATCCGTCCGGGCCCGGACGCCGTTGTCCTTGGTGCCTACCGTAGCCACAATGCCCAGCAGCACCTGCTGAGCCAGCCAGTTGGCCTGAGTGCCCAGCCGGTACACATATACTTCTGTGCCGTTGGCGGAGGTATTTTCCGAGGCGTTGGCGTGAATGCTGATGAAGTAATTGGCGCCCCAGTCGTTGGCCTCCCGGACCCGTGCAGTCAGGCTGGTGGAGTTGTTGGTACCCAGCACCGTGTCGTTGTCCGGCCGGGACAGCCGCACTTCGAACCGTCCGTCATCCCGGAGCATCCGTGCCAGATGCCGGCCCACCTCAAAGGTGATGTCCTGCTCCTGCTGGCCATACCAGGATGCGCCGGTGTTGTGATACCCTGTGGGATTGTGTCCCTGATCGATATAGATTTTGATTGCCATATGCATCGCTCCTTCACGCCATTGTATTCCATCCGGCGCCCATGGGTGCGCAATAAAAGGCCGGGACAGCTGACTGTCCCGGCCTTTGGAAGGCGGTTATTTGATGGCGATGGCGGTGATGGTCATGACCATGAAATAGAAATCCGGCTTGCAGAAAAGATCCTGCAGCGCTTCCAGCTGTTCCAGCATCAGCTGATGCTGCTGCTGATAGACGGGGTTGTCCGGTTCACTGTCCAGCTGCCGCTTGGTATAGTCGGAGCGGAACTTGAAATAATACCGGAACAGCACATCCCGTTCCTCCGGCGTCTTGCCTACGGTGTCGCTCTGGGCGTACTGCATCCGGATATCCTCAAAGCCTGTGGAGCGCAGCAGGGGATAGAACTTGCGGCCGTGGAACCGGTCGGACATATGGGGGATCTGGATGCTCTGCTCAATGATTTTCTCCACCAGTCCGTCATCGCCGCAGGAGATGAGGGCGCCGTCGTCCACACCCCGGAGGATCAGGGCGCCGCCCTTGTTCATGAACCGCCGGATCTTCCGCAAAAAACGTTCCGGCTGCTTGAGGTGATGCAGGGTCAGAGCCATGAAGATCACATCGAAACCCGGGATCTCCAGCTGATCCATCAGCTCTTCCATCTCATCTTCGAAGTCGGGAGATTCCACGTTAACGCAGCGGTAATGGAATACGCCGTGATCGCTTTGCTCCAGTACCTTCTGGTTGTAGTCGATGCCCAGCACCAGATGGAAGCCGTACTCCTCCTTGAAGCGCAGCTCTGTGACATAGCCGTCTGCACAGCCCACATCCAGCCCGTAGAGCTTTTCTTTCTGGCCGATGCGCTGCAGGGCGTAAAGGAAAGACTGGGCGTCGCTCTCCTGGCTGAACTGGGACTGGATCTTCAGCCTGCGCCGCTCGGAAGCCTTGTCGGAATGGTAGCTGGAGCTGGTGCGCTGCTTGAGATACTGGGCGTGACGCTGATGAGCGGGTACAGCCTCCGGCTCCGCAGCGGTTTGCTGAACGGCAACGGGCTCCGGAGCCGCCTTGCGGAAGGCGCTTTCCACTCCGTGCTCCAGATCGCTGTAGCCGATGAAGGCCAGCCAGCTCATCAGGCAATCGTATACCAAATGGGCGTCACTTTGGGTGCACAGATGAGCCGATCCGCTGTGGGTCAGTTGATTGCGCAGATCCACAATATAGTCCAGGGAGATGCTCTTGATGATGCCCAGCTTCTTTCCGGTGTGCTTGGACCACACGTCCAGCAGCCGGCAACGGGCAAAAAGAGCTGCCAGCTGTCCGAATCCGAATTCGGTGTAGCCCTTGACTCCCTTGCCAATGGTGTTTTCCGCCTCCATGAGCTTGGCACGCTCACTCATAGGCAGCTCGGCCATAGCTTTGCGGTAGATGCTCTTGAAGATCTCCTCCATAATGGCACAGCTTTCCTTTACGGCGGAATCATAGTATTCCAGCTTCAGAAAATGGCGGATTTTCTCCAGTTGGCTCCGCTGCAGCCTCCGTTCCATAACCATCTCTCCCTTGCGCTTGTGCGTTTCTTATACGGTATCACAAAAAAACAGCAGATGCAAGAAAATGACCGCCATGCCGTCAACTTTTGACAACACCCTCCGGCTCTTGTATAATAAAAACGAAATTTGCCGCATGGAGGGATACCGTATGGCACCGCAGCGTCTGATCCGTGGTTTTACCGCCCTGCTTTTCCCTTTTCGCTTTTCTGTTGAACAGCTGGCCGATGGTTCGTTCAATCCGACCTATTCCCTGAAAAACGGCAGCCAAACCAACCTGTGGCTGCCGGCTCCGCTGCAGCCGTATCACCTGAAAGAGCACGTGGCGGCCATGCTGGGCACCCAGGGTGCCGGCGACATCGGCAGTATCTGGCAGCTCAATGATGCCTTGCGCCGCCGCTTGAATCTTCCGGACCGCCGTACGCCGGTGGGTTTTACCTGCCGTGGCCGGGAGGAACCTTCTACCGTGTATCTTGACCAGGCACGCCTGGCACTATTTACCACCGGCGTGGGGTTTCTGGAGCTGACGGTGGAGATGGGCTGTGCCTCCGGCGAGGAGATGCAGGATGTGAACTATTTCCTCTGTGAGGTAAAAAGCGATGCCAACCGTCTGCACTTTGAAAAGCGGCTGGGTAAGGACAGCAGCGAAACGGTGACACTTTCTGTTCTGGAGCTGGTGGAGCGGCTGCTGGCGCCCCTGGGCGAAGTGGAGGATTTCGATACCCGGCCGGGCCTGCATTATATCGATAATAAGCCCATCATCTGCAGCTATGTGCTGCTGGAACGGTTTGATGCGGATGCTTTTGGGCAGCTGCTGTTCGGCTTGCGTACCAATTTCAAGGCATCCTACCATCCGCCCCAGGAGGCTTATGCCCTCACCGGCAGTCCCGGGGTGCTGCATCCTTTTGAGAATGTGTACTGGGGGGCATCCCTCAACGGTATGGTGTGCTGTGCGGCCCTGACAGGTCAGGAAAAGACCGACGCATTTTTCACCGATACCTTCCCGTCCAATTTCCGCCAGACGTATCTGCTGCTGCACCTGCTGCGTCAGCACCAGCGCTATGCGGTGCAGGATCTGCAGCGCCGGTTTGCTTCGGTGGGTGACGGTCTGAATACCGGCAGTACCCAGGCTGTGAATGCGGCTTATGACCGGGTGCGGCAGCTGCTGCACAGCGGCGTGGTGTTCAAGCTGAAATGCCGCTTCCGGGACCCCTCTTCGGTGGAGCATATCAATGCAGTGGATACGCTGCTGGTGGATACCCTGCAGATCCGGGAAAATCTCCGGGACTTTGAAGACAGCGTGCGCCAGCTGCAAACCGTGGCCGGTGAGATCAAAGCGGAACTGGATGCCCGGGAGCAGCGCCGTAAGCGGCTGGCCGATCTGCGCAAGGAGGGGCTCATCTACCTCATTACGGCTCTGTGGGGCTGCGTGGTGTTTCTGCAAAGCTCCTGGGAAGTGGTGGAAAAGATCAGCGGCGTGGACATTCGATTCAACAATCTCCTGATCCTGATCCCGCTGGTGATTACCCTGCTGCCCCTTTACAAAATGGCAGACGAGCTGCGCCGCCAGCGCCGGAAGATGAAGGAAATGGAAGAGGAAATCAAAAAGGACAAGTGAGAAAACCTGCACCTCCCGTGGCATACTACCACGGGAGGTGTTGATTTTGAGAAAGCACAAGGCGGATGCGCCGGGCCATGTGACACCGGAGGTCCATTGCCTGCGTTCGGCTACGGACCGGGGCATGGGCATGATGGAATACGATGTCCAGGCCACCTGCGATACGGATAATGTTTATCCCCTGATTGCCCAGGGCCTGCCCCGGGACTGGGAGCGCCATATTCCGCAGCAGAAAAAGGAAAAATAAAAAAACCGCCCGTGCAGGGCGGTTTTTTCAGCAATGTGCATCTTATTTCTTCCCCAGGGCAATGAATACCAGGCTGGACAGGGCCAGCAGGAAGGGATAGAACAGCAGCGGCATGATCTCAAAAGCCGATACGGCAAAGCCCAGGGTGGTGCAGGTGGAAATGGCCACCAGCATCTGGGCGCCGTAGGGGATGATGCCCTGGAAGATGCAGGAGAAGGTGTCCAGCAGGGAAGCGGACTTCCGGGGGGAAATGCCGTATTCCTCTGCGATCTCCTTGGCGATGGGGCCGGCCATGACGATGGCCACGGTGTTGTTGGCGGTGGAGATGTCCATAAGGCCCACCAGCAGACCGATGCCCAGCTGGCCGCCCCGCTGGCCCTTGAAGATCCGGCGGATGGCATTGAGCAATGCCTCAAAGCCGCCGTAGGCACGGATCATACCGCACAGGGAGGCCACCAGCAGCGTCACCAGAATGGTCTCGGACATACCGCCCACGCCGGTGCCCATGTTCACCAGCAGGTCCACAAAGGAGACACTGCCGTTGATGAGGGTGATGGCGGCACCGGTGAGGATGCCCACCAGCAATACCACGAATACGTTGAGGCCCACAATGCCGCCTACCAGCACCAGGATGTAGGGGATCAGCAGCACCAGATCCACTTGACCGGTGGGGACAGAGCTGACTTCCGTCTGCAGAGAGATCAGCAGGATCAGCACCAGGGTGGCCAGTGCCGCCGGCAGGGCGATGGCGAAGTTGGTGCGGAATTTATCCCGCATCTGGCAGTCCTGGGTGGTGCAGGCGGCGATGGTGGTGTCGGAAATGAAGGAGAGGTTGTCGCCGAACATGGCGCCGCCGATGACGGTGGCCACACACAGCGGCAGGGAGAAGCCGGAATGTTCCGCCACGGCAGCGGCGATGGGGGTCAGCAGGGTGATGGTGCCCACGCTGGTGCCCATGGATACGGAGACGAAGCAGGCCACCACAAAGAGCACCAGTACCGCCAGCTTGGCCGGGGCGATATCCAGCAGGAAATACGCCACCGCCTCAGCGCTGGACCGTCCGGTAACGCCTACGAAGCAGCCGGCGGCCATGAAAATCAGGATCATGGTCATGATGTTCTTGTCGCCCACGCCCTTGGCCATGAGCTCCAGCTTGCCGTCGAAGGACACGCTGCGGTTCTGGAGGCACGCTACCAGCACGGCCACCAGGAAGGCCACTACGATGGGGATCTTGTAAAAGCCCATGTAGATCTGCAGAACATACTCAAATACGATGCCCAGGCCCAGATACAGAACCAGAAAGACGCCGATGGGCAGCAGGGCGATGGGATTCGCCTTTGGCTTTTGACACATAGTGATTCTCTCCTTTGTAACACAAAATAGGGGAACGGGGACTTTACTTGGTTTTGCTCTTGAAGATGGTTTCGGGTGCATGGATCACCACGCGGGTGTTGGCCTCCACGGCGGAGGTCAGGAAGGCGTTGCCGCCCACCACGGTATTTTCACCAATCACCGTCTCGCCGCCCAGAATGGAGGCGCCGGAATAGATGGTGACATTGTCCTTTACGGTGGGGTGGCGCTTGCCCGGCAGGGAGTTGTGGCCTGCCCGGGGGGACAGAGCACCCAGGGTCACGCCCTGATAGAGCTTGACGTGATGGCCGATGATGCTGGTCTCGCCCACCACGATGCCGGTGCCATGGTCAATGAAGAAGTATTCGCCGATGACAGCGCCGGGGTTGATGTCGATGCCGGTGCGGCTGTGGGCGTATTCGGTCATGATCCGGGGGATCATAGGTACCTTGCGCAGATACAGCTCATGGGCGATGCGGTATACGAAAATGGCGAACAGGCCGGGATAGGCGAAGATGATCTCGTTTTTGTCCTGAGCGGCGGGATCGCCGTCAAAGGTAGCGTCCAGATCCTTCAGCAGCGTGGCCTGGATCCGGGGCAGGCACTGGATGAACTCCCGGGCGATAGGCTCGGCCCGATGGGCCTGCTGCTCCGGCAGGGCCAGCTCGATCTGCCGACGCAGCTGCCGCTCGATGCGGTCCAGCAGCAGCGCCGCATAGTCCTCCGGCGCCAGGGTCATCAGGGAGGGATCGCCGAAATAGGCCGGGAACATCAGGCGGCGGACCTCGGAGATCAGCCGGATCACCTCCTTCCGGTCAGGCAGCCGCAGCTCGGCGCCGTACAGAGGCATTTCGCTGCCGGCCATGTTCTGGGCCACGCGCTTGGCGGCGTGGCAGATATATTCCGGGTACATAATCAATCGCTCCTTACTCAGCAAATAATGGGGTGGAAAGATACCGCTCGCCGGTATCGGTCAGCAGTGCCACGATGGTCTTGCCCCGGTTCTCCGGCCGCTGGGCCAGTACCATGGCGGCGTGGAGTGCGGCGCCGGAAGAGATGCCGCACAGCACCCCTTCGGTTTTCACCAGCAGCCGGGCGGCGTCGTAGGCCTCCTGGGTGGTGACGGTGATGACCTCATCCATGATGCTGCGGTCCAGATTCTCCGGTACGAAGTTGGCGCCGATGCCCTGCAGCCCGTGGGGGCCGGCCTTTCCGCCGCTGAGTAGGGGAGAGTCGGCAGGCTCTACCGCCACGATCCGCACCTCCGGTTTGTGCTCCTTGAGATACCGGCCCACGCCCGAGAGGGTGCCGCCGGTGCCCACGCCTGCCACGAAGATGTCCACCTGACCCTGGGTGTCGTCCCAGATCTCCGGCCCGGTGGTGCGGTAGTGGGCCTTGGGGTTGGAGGGATTGTCGAACTGCCCGGCGATCCAGCCGCCGGGGATGGACTGCGCCAGCTCCTGGGCCTTCCGGATGGCACCGGCCATGCCCTCGCTGCCGGGGGTCAGTACCAGTTCGGCACCGTAGGCGGCCAGCAGGGCCCGGCGCTCTACGCTCATGGAGTCCGGCATGGTGAGGATCACCCGGTAGCCCCGGGCAATGCCGATGGCCGCCAGCGCAATGCCGGTGTTGCCGGAAGTGGGTTCAATAATGGCGGCGCCGGGGGTCAGGATCCCCGCCTCCTCGGCGTCCCGGATCATCTGCAGCGCCGCCCGGTCCTTGGCCGATCCGGCGGGATTGAATGCCTCCAGCTTCACCAGCACGGTGGCAGGCAGCTGCTTGCGCTGTGCCAGCCGCTGTACGTTCAGCAGCGGCGTGCGGCCTGTCAGCTCCGACAGGGACTGATAAACAGTCATAAAAATCTTCCTTTCTCCGTAAAAACAAAAATGGCAGAGGGTGTGCCATACACCCTCTGCCTTCAGTCCCCAAAGGGGACAAAACCTGATGGTCAGGCAGAAAACGTATGACCGCCGCAGGCGCAGCAACAACAGGGCATGATGCACATCATGTCCATGTTCATGCAGCTGGCCATTGCAAAACGGGTCATGCGTTTTCCTCCTTTTTCTCTCTTTCCCTTACAGTATAGTAGTTCACCCTGTAGATTGCTACTGTCAAATATGCCAAAAATTTTTCTGCTTGATTGTAAATGTTCCGCAATTCCGGCTTTTTTTCGAAGAAAATGGGTCAAATATACCCATTGAAATTGCTGCTGCACCGTGATACAATACCCCAGAAATAGATCATAACCGATAGGGAGGCAGAGAATATGATTGCAAAAGACATCCTCTATGTAGGGGTCAACGACCATGACATCGACCTTTTTGAAGGCCAGTATCAGGTACCCAACGGTATGGCGTATAACTCCTATCTTATTGTAGACGACTGCGCAGCGGTGATGGACTCGGTGGATCAGCGCTTTGCCGGTCAGTGGCTGGATCAGATCGGCAGCGCTCTGGGCGAGCGGACGCCGGACTATCTGGTGGTGCAGCACATGGAGCCGGACCATTCCAGCAGCATTTTGGACTTCATGCAGCGCTATCCCCAGACCAAGATCGTGGCCACGGCCAAGGCCTTTGCTATGATGAACCAGTTCTTCGGCCGTGACTTTGCAGATCAGCGGCTGGTGGTGGGGGAGGGTGATACCCTGTCCCTGGGCCGCCATACCCTGACGTTCTATACCGCACCCATGGTCCACTGGCCGGAAGTGATGGTGAGCTATGACAGCGCCGACGGGGTATTGTTCAGCGCTGACGCCTTCGGCAAGTTCGGTGCTCTGGATGTGGAGGAGGACTGGGCCTGCGAAGCCCGGCGCTACTACATCGGCATCGTGGGCAAGTACGGCCCGGCGGTGCAGACGCTGCTGAAAAAGGCTGCCGGTCTGGACATCCGTACCATCTGCCCCCTCCATGGCCCGGTGCTGCAGGAGAATCTGGGCTATTACCTGAATCTGTACAATGTCTGGTCCAGCTATGTGCCGGAGGAAGAGGGCGTGGTCATCGCCTATACCTCCGTGTACGGCAACACCAAGCAGGCGGCGGAGCTGCTGGCCCGTGAGCTGGAGCAGAAGGGCTGCGCCAAGGTGGTGCTGAACGATCTGGCCCGCTGCGATATGGCTGAGGCGGTGGAAGATGCGTTCCGCTACAGCAAGCTGGTGCTGGCCACCACCACCTATAACGGTGAGATCTTCCCCTTCATGCGGGAGTTCATCCACCATCTGACGGAACGCAACTACAGCAACCGCACCGTGGCCCTGATGGAAAACGGCAGCTGGGCGCCTACCGCCGCCCGGGTGATGCGCGGCATGCTGGAAAAGAGCAAGAACCTGACCTTTGCGCCTACCACCGTCCGTATCCTCTCCGCTCTCAATGAGGAAAGCCGCAGCCAGATCTCCCAGCTGGCCTGTGAGCTGTGCTCCTGAAAATACTGTTTTGCCCAATCAAAAAGACTGTCCCTTCCGGGACAGTCTTTTTCTTTTGTTGTGCGTGTTATGCGATATTTTCCGGCACACTGCGGAAAAAGGCATGCAGCAATCCCTGGGCCCGCTGGGTCAGTTCCCCCAGGGTATAGGGCAGCTTTCCCGCCAGCCAGTCCCGGTACAGTACCCCCAGCCCTCCGGCACAGAACCGGATGGACAGGGCATACCGCTCCGGATCACCGCTGTACTGCCGCTGCAGCAGATAGTCCACCATGGCGGCTACCAGCTGTTCCTGTACCATGGATGCGGCGCCGGAGGCCATGATCTTCCGGTAGAAATCCAGATCCTCCTCCAGCAGCTGCTGTACCTGTACCAGCAGTGCCGCTGCGGTTTCCTCCAGGGAACAGCTCCCCTGAGGCAAAGCGTTGCAGATGGCGGAAAAGGTATCGGCCATCCAGTGCTCCATAACATTGGGGATATTTTCGTAGTGTGCATAAAAGGTGCTGCGGTTGATCTGCGCCCGGTTCACCACATCGGTGACGGTGACCTTGTCCAGCGGCTTTTCCAGCAGCAGATCCGCCAGGGCGGACTGGATCAGCTTTCTGGACCGAATGGCGCTTCGATATTCGGCTTTTGCCATAGCCTGCCTCCTTTCCGGGGCTGCAGGGCGGAAAAAATAACAGATTGTTCACACATGCGCCCTTGCTCTTGTCCTTTGCTTTGATTATAATAGGTGCAGCAACAAAAATCAATACTTGTATGATTTTGGATGTCTGACGGATTTTGAAGAGGGGCTACTATGGGCAAGAAGCATTCCGAGAGTTTGTCGTGGCGTGTATCCCGGTGGATCGTGGACCGGAGGAACCTGATTTTCCTGCTGTATGGATTTGCACTGATATTCTGTGTGGTGGCCATGGACTGGGTGAACGTGGAGAACGACGTCACCAAGTACCTGGACGAGGACACAGAGACCCGGCAGGGCATCGAGGCCATGAATGCCAATTTCGAATCCATGGGCACCGGCCGGGTGATGGTGTCCAACGTCACCTATGAGACGGCCTGTGAAATTGCCGAAACGCTGCAGGAGATCCCGGGGATCGCCACGGTGGTCTTTGACGATACGCCGGACCACTATACCGATGCTTCGGCGCTGTACGATGTGACCTTTACCGGCGGCAACTTTGATGAAGAGAGCCTTGGCGCCCTGGAGGAGATCAAGAGCCGCCTGGCGGGCTATGACCTCTATGTGGATACCCTGGTGGGCTATGATGAAAACGCAACGCTGCAGGAGGAGATGACCACCATCCTGATCCTGGCGGTGGTGATCATCATTGGCGTGCTGATCCTCACCTCCCGGTCGTATCTGGAGGTGCCGGTGCTGCTGGTGACCTTCGGCGTAGCAGCGCTTTTGAACATGGGCACCAATTTCGTATTCGGTACCATCAGCTTCATTTCCGATTCCGTGGCGGTGGTGCTGCAGCTGGCCCTGGCGGTGGACTATGCCATCATCCTGTGCCACCGGTTTTCCGATGAGCATGAGACCCTGGATGCCCGCACCGCTACCATCACCGCCCTGAGCAAGTCCATTCCCGCCATCAGCGCCTCGTCCCTGACCACCATCAGCGGCCTGGTGGCTCTGGGCTTTATGGATTTCGGCATCGGCTACGATATGGCCGTGGTGATGATCAAGGGCATCCTGTGCAGCCTGCTGACGGTGTTTACCCTGATGCCGGGTCTGCTGGTGCTGACCTGCCCGCTGATGGACAAGACCCGTCATCCCCGCCTGCTGCCCAATATCACCTTTGCCGGTAAGTTTGCGGTGAAGGCCCGGCGGGTACTGCCTCCGGCCTTCCTGGTGGTGCTGTGCCTGGCCTTCTGGCTTTCCGGAAAATGCCCCTATGCCTACAGTTATACGGACCTGGAAACCGCCAAGATGTCGGAACAGAAGGAAGCGTACTTCACCATCAAGGAGACCTTCGGCACCAACAATACCCTGGCGCTGCTGGTGCCTGCCGGAGACTATGAATCCGAGGGCAAGATCCTGGAGGAGCTGGAGTCCCGTCCGGAGGTCAAAAGTGCCATGGGCCTTGCCAATATCGAGGCTCTGGACGGCTATATGCTCACCGACGCCCTGACGCCCCGCCAGCTTTCGGAGGTGTTGGGCCTGGACTATGAGGTGGTGCAGCTTTTGTACACCGCCTATGCTGCCCAGAACAATGAGTACGGTCAGATCATCAGCGGCCTGGATCAATATGCCGTGCCCATGTTTGATATGTTCCTATTTCTGAAAGATCAGCTGGAGACCCATAATATCCAGCTCTCCGCTGCCGACGAGACGTCTTTGACGGGGATGCTGGACCAGCTGGAGCTGGCCCAGGCCCAGATGCAGAGCGACAATTACAGCCGCCTGGTGATCTACCTGAACCTGCCGGAGGAAGGGGAGGAGACCTACGCCTTCCTGGATGAGATCCGCTCCATCGCCGGGCAGTATTATGACGGAGACTACTACGTGGTGGGTAACTCCACCAGCTCCCGTGACCTGGCGGATTCCTTCGCCAGCGACAACCTGATGATCTCCATCCTCTCCGCCTTCTTCGTCATCGTGGTGCTGCTCTTTACCTTCAAGTCCGCAGGGATGTCTCTGCTGCTTATTGCAGTGATCCAGGGCAGTATCTGGATCAATTTCTCCATCCCGGTGTTTACCGGCGTACCCCTGTACTTCCTGGGCTACCTCATCGTCAGCGCCATTATGATGGGTGCCAATATCGACTATGCCATCGTCATCTCCAGCCGCTATCAGGAGCTGAAAACCCAGATGCCCCATAAGGAAGCCATTGTCCAGACCCTGAACATCGCATTTCCCACGGTGTTCACCTCGGGCATCATGATGTCCGCTGCGGGACTCCTCATCGGCGGCCTTTCGGCCCAGCCGGTGGTGTCCATCATGGGCAGCTGCCTGGGCCGTGGTACCCTGATCTCCGTGTTCCTGGTGCTGTTTGTGCTGCCTTCCTTCCTGGTGCTGGGCGACTCCATCATCGAGTGTACCCGCTTCCATCTGAAAGCTCCGGCGCCCAGAACGGTACAGAAGACCGGTATGATCCGTGTCCAAGGCCGTGTCCGGGGCTACGTCTCCGGCGTGGTGGATGCCCAGATCCACGGCGTGATCCGGGGCCAGGTGGACGCCGCCGTATCCACCGGACCGCAGAGCAGCGAGGAACTGGCACCGGTTGGTGCGCATGAGGAGGAAGGAGGCGGTGAAGATGCGTAAGCGCATGATGAGTCTGCTGCTGTGTACCTTGCTGCTGTGCACCAGTCTGCTGCCAGCCTACGCCGCCGACGGCAATACCGTCACCATCTCTTCTGTGGAAGACCTGCTGACGCTGGCGGAAAACTGCCGTCTGGACAGCTATAGCGTGGGCCTCACCGTGTCTTTGGAAGCGGATGTGGATCTGGAAGGGACTGACTTCCAGCCCATCCCCAGCTTCAGCGGTACTTTCCTGGGCAACGGCCATACCATCTCCGGCCTGACGGTTACCGCTGCCGGCTCCGTCCAGGGCCTGTTCCGTTATCTGACGGAGACGGCCCAGGTATCGGACCTCCATGTCTCCGGCACCGTGACGCCGGAGGGCAGCCGCAGCCAGGTGGGCGGTATCGCCGGCAGCAATGCCGGACGCATCACCGGCTGCAGCTTTTCCGGTACCGTGTCCGGCAGCAGTGACGTGGGCGGTATCGCCGGCAGCAACGCCGTTACCGGGATCATCGAATCCTGCAGCGTCTCCGGCACTGTGTCCGGCAGCCATTTTGTAGGCGGCGTGTGCGGCCGCAGCAGCGGCGTCATCCGATCCTGCGAAAACCAGGCGCTGGTGAATACCACCGCCCCGGATAACGATGTATCTCTTTCCGACATTACTCTGGAACACCTGGCAGATTCCGAAGCCGCCAATACCGCCACGGATATCGGCGGCATCGTGGGCCTCAGCAGCGGCGTGGTCCGCAGCTGTACCAATGGGGGCAATGTGGGTTACCAGTACATGGGCTATAACGTAGGCGGCATCGCCGGTACTCAGTCCGGCTACCTGACGGACTGCCGCAACCAGGGGGCCATCCAGGGCCGCAAGGAAGTGGGCGGCATCGTGGGCCAGCTGGAACCGGCCTATCTGGGCTCCTACAGCACGGATACCCTCCAGCAGCTCCAAAGCCAGTTTGCCCAGATGTCTGCGGCCATGGACCGTACCTCTGCCAATACCCAGAACAGCAGCCAGCAGCTCACGGATCAGATGGGTGAGCTGCGCAACCAGTTCCAGACCGCCCAGGATGCCGTGGAGATCCTTCTGCCGGACGGCGATAACCCCACGCCTCCGGATTCCGATACCATCCAGGCCGCCCAGAACGCGCTGGGCAGCGCCGTGCAGGATATGACCGGCACCATGCAGGGTATGGCCGGTACCGCCCAGGGCGCCGTCACCGACCTGCAGCAGGAGCTGCAGCAGATGGCGGATATCCTCAATGATATCAACCATACGGTGGGCAGCGCCTCTGAAAACCTGGGCGCCAGCTTTACCGATGTGTCCGACGCCGACACGGATGCGGACCTGACGGGCAAGGTGGAGCGGTGCGTGAATACCGGCAGCGTGCTGGCGGACTGGAACGCCGGCGGCATTGCCGGTGCCATGGCGGTGGAGAATGATCTGGATGTCCTCACCGACTGGCAGATCAGCGGGGAAGTATCCCTGAATTTCCAGGGCGAAGTCCGGGCAGTGGTCCGCAGCTGTGAAAACAGCGGCACCGTCACCGCCCGGAAGGAGCATGCCGGCGGCATCGTGGGCTGGCAGACCCTGGGGTTGGTGAAAGCCTGCTTCAATACAGGGTCCGTGGACGCCTCTGCTGCCGATTATGTAGGGGGCGTGGCAGGCCTCAGCAGCGGCTATATCCGCCAAAGCTATGCCCGTTGCCCCGTTACCGGCAGCACCTATGTGGGCGGCATCGCCGGCAGCGCCGGTGTGGTGTCCGACTGCCGCAGCATGGTGTCCCTTGGGGGGGCCTCGGAGCGCAGCGGCGCCGTGGCGGGCTGGGCTGATCAGATGGCGGATCTCACCGGCAATTATTACCTTCCGATAAACGGAGATGCCGGCGGCGTGGACGGCGTCAGCTATGACGGCCGTGCCCAGGCCCTGTCCCGGGAAGATTTCCTGGCCCTGCCGGGTCTGCCGGAGGCCTTCGGCACCGTGACGGTGCGCTTCGTGGCAGAGGACGGCAGCGAGGAAGTGCGTACCACCGTCCCCGGCGGCTCCGTGACGGATATTCCGGTGGTGCCGGAAAAGGAGGGCTATGTAGGCAGCTGGGAGGGCCTGACGGATCTGAGCGAAGTGGTCTTTGATCTCACCTTCCATGCCGTCTATACGGCGGAGGATACCACCATCCAAAGTGTCCAGACCCGCAGTGACGGCCGGCCCATCCTGCTGCTCCAGGGCACCTTCGCCCCGGACAGTGAGATTGACCTGAAGCCTCTGACGGCCCCCGACGGGGAGGACGCCGCCAACTGGGAGGGGTGGGAGATCACCTACCCGACCCACCAGGCCGTTACCGCCGGCCGCATTTTGCCGGACGATGCCCATGCAGACGATACCGTCCGGGTGCTGCTGCGCCAGGCGGACGGCACCTGGCAGCCGGTGGAAACCCAAACCCAGGGCAGCTACCTGACCTTTGCCCTGTCGGGTACGGAAACGGCGGTGGCGCTGGAATACCATGCGTCTTTGAACTGGATCTGGGTGGTCTGCGGCGGCGCCGGAGTGCTGATTCTGGCGCTGGCGGGCCGTGCCCTGCTGCGCAGGAAAAAGAAGTAACAGAAAAAGTACCTGAAAACAGGAGGGAACAGGGAGTTCCCTCCTGTTTTTTCGCCTTTTTGCGATTTTACATAGTTTTTACAAACCTTGCCTTTTGGACTTTACATAGCCGGATTACAGTATAACCGTGGACAATGAATCACATGAAATGAAAATTCCGAAAGGGGAAGAACACAAGATGAAAAAGATCATTGCTCTTGGACTGACTGCTCTCATGGCAGTGTCCGTACTCACCGGCTGCGGCGGCAACAGCGAGCCCCAGAAAGTTACTACCGACGGTTCCACCTCCATGGAAGAGGTCATCGGTGTGCTGGGCGAGGCGTTCCAGAACGACAGCGGCATTGAAGTTACTTACAACCCCACTGGCTCCAGCTCCGGCATCCAGGCCGTGCAGGAAGGGCGCTGCGACATTGGTCTGAGCAGCCGCGCCCTGAAGGAGGAGGAGAAGAGCGCCGGACTTGCCGGCACCGTGTTGGCGTATGACGGCATTGCCATCATCGTCCATCCGGAAAATCCCATTGCTGACCTGAGCCTGGAGACCATCGCCAAGATCTACACCGGCGAGATCACCAACTGGTCCGAGGTAGGCGGCAATGATGCTGAGATTGTTCTCATCGGTCGTGAGGCCGGTTCCGGTACCCGGGATGGCTTCGAGTCCATCACCGGCACCGAGGAAGCCTGCCAGTACCGGCAGGAGCTGACCTCCACCGGTGACGTGATCACCGCTGTGTCCCAGAACCCCGATGCCATCGGCTACGCTTCCGTGTCCGCTGTGGCTGACAAGGACAACGTCAAGGCCATCACCGTGGACGGTGTGGCTGCCAACGAGGCCACCATCAAGGACGGCAGCTATGTGGTGCAGCGTCCCTTCGTCCTGGTGACCAAGGATGGTGAGGAGCTGAGCGAGGCGGCCCAGAAGTTCTTCGACTTCATCACCTCCGCCGATGCCAATGAGCTCATCGCTTCTGCCGGTGTGGTATCCGCCAACTAAAGCGACGCCGAACAAACAGCGGCGGCCTGTGATGGCCGCCGCTTTCGGCATGGAAAGGTGAACGACGTATGAAACAATCCGTGAAAAGCGAAGCCTACGCCCAGCAGCGCATGAAAAGCAAACAGCGCATGGAGCGGATCATCCACGGCGTATTTCTGCTGCTGGGCCTCATTACGGTGGGATGCGTGCTGCTCATTACCTTGTACCTGGTGATCTCCGGCCTTCCCGCCATTGTGGAGATCGGCCCCGTGGACTTTTTCCTGGGCCAGGAGTGGGCCCCCACGGCAGGCGAACCGTCCTATGGTATTCTTCCCTTTATCCTCAGCAGCGTGGCCGGTACCGCTGGTGCCATTTTGCTGGGTGTGCCCATTGGCTTTATGACGGCGGTGTTCCTGTCCAAAATGGCTCCTTCCCGGCTCAAAGACGTAATGGAAGGGGCGGTGAGCCTGCTGGCAGGCATCCCCTCGGTGGTGTACGGCCTGGTGGGTATGATGGTGCTGGTCCCCGGCATCCGCAAGCTCTTCAACGTACCCGACGGCGCCAGCCTGCTGGCAGCCATCGTGGTGCTGACGGTAATGATCCTGCCGTCCATCATCAAGATGTCCGTCACGGCCCTGGACGCCGTGCCCCGGGAGTATGAAGACGCCTCCCTGGCCCTGGGAGCCACGGCGGTGGAGACCTACTTCCGTGTCTCCGTCCCCGCCGCCAGAAGCGGCATCGCCGCAGCGGTGGTGCTGGGTGTGGGCCGCGCCATCGGCGAGGCCATGGCGGTGATGATGGTGGCGGGCAACGCCCCCAATATGCCGGGCCTGTTTGAGAGCGTCCGGTTCCTCACCACGGCGGTGGCCAGCGAGATGGCCTATTCCTCCGGCCTGCAGCGTCAGGCATTGTTTTCCATCGCCCTGGTGCTGTTTCTGTTCATTATGCTCATCAACGCCACGCTGAATTTCTTTTTGAAGCGTGAGAAGGAGTAAGGAATATGCGGTCGAATCAACTGTCCGGGCGGCGCAAGGGCTATGACGTGCTGATGCGCAGCCTGATGATCCTCTGTTCCGGTCTGACGGCTGCCCTGGTGCTGTTTCTGCTGGTGTACGTGCTGTCCAAGGGCCTTCCCAACGTGACCTGGGAGATGCTCTCCACCTCTCCCAGCTACCTGACCAAGCGGGTGGGCCTGCTGCCGGATATCCTCAATACCATTTATATTGTGCTGGCTACGCTGGTGATGGTGCTGCCCCTGGGTGTGGGCGCCGCCATTTACCTGACGGAGTACGCTTCCAATAAGAAGCTGGTGGCGGTCATCGAGTACGCCGCCGAGACCCTTTCCGGCATCCCCTCCATCATCTACGGTCTGGTGGGCATGCTGATCTTTTCCAATAACATCGGCACCAGCCTCATGGCCGGCGCCATGACCCTGGTAATTATGAACCTGCCCACCATCATGCGCTCCACCCAGGAAAGCCTGAAAACGGTGCCCCAGTCCTACCGTGAGGGCGCCTTCGGCCTGGGGGCCGGCAAGTGGCGTGTGGTGCGCACGGTGGTGCTGCCCGGCTGCGTGGACGGCGTCATCACCGGCTGTATCCTGACGGTGGGCCGCATCTTGGGCGAATCTGCCGCCCTGCTGTTCACCGCCGGCTTTGCCCATGCCCTCAACGGCGTGTGGGAAGGCCTGTGGTCCCCCGGCGCCACGCTGACGGTGGCCCTGTACGTCTATGCCAAGGACCAGGGCGAATTTGAGGTGGCCTTTGCCGCCGCCGCCATTCTGATGCTCCTGACGCTGCTGATCAATCTCTCTGCGGCGCTGGTGCAGAAGCACTTTGCAAAAAGGAGAAGTTTATGAGCAATATCATTACCGTTCGGGATATGTGCCTGTGGTACGGGGATCATCAGGCCCTGAAGGATGTAGCCATTGATATCCCCGAAAAGAGCATCACCGCCCTCATCGGCCCTTCCGGCTGTGGTAAATCCACCTTCCTCAAGACCCTCAACCGCATGAACGATCTGGTCCCCGGCGTGCGGATTACCGGCGACATCCGGTATGAGGACAAGGACATCTTTTCCAAGGATGTGGATGTCAACCGCCTGCGCAAGGAAGTGGGCATGGTATTCCAGAAGCCCAATCCCTTCCCCATGAGCATTTATGACAATATCGCCTACGGTCCCCGGACCCACGGCATTACCAATAAGGCCAAGCTGCACGAGATCGTGGAGCGTGCCCTGCGTGACGCCGCCATCTGGGACGAAGCCAAGGACCGCCTGAAGAAGAACGCCCTGGGCATGTCCGGCGGCCAGCAGCAGCGTTTGTGCATCGCCCGGGCCCTGGCGGTGCAGCCCAAGGTGCTGCTGATGGATGAACCCACCTCCGCTCTGGACCCCATCTCCACCTCCCGCATCGAGGAGCTGGCCATAGAGCTGAAGGAGAAGTACACCATCGTCATCGTTACCCATAACATGCAGCAGGCCGCCCGTGTTTCGGACTATACGGCGTTTTTCCTGCTGGGCGAGCTGGTGGAGACCGATACCACCGACCGTATCTTCTCCCAGCCCAAGGACAAGCGCACGGAAGATTACATCACCGGCCGGTTCGGATAAGGAGGGCATATGAGAAGCAGATTTGATGAACAGCTCCAGCAGCTGAACAAGAAAATGATCGAGATGGGTGCCATGTGCGAAGAGCTCATCGCCCTGGCCGCCAAGGCTCTGATGGCGGCGGATACGGACCTGGCCGCCCGGGTGAAGGCCCAGGGCGTGGACATTGACCAGATGGAGCGTGAGATCGAGAGCTTGTGCATGAAGCTGCTGCTGCACCAGCAGCCGGTGGCCGGGGACCTGCGGCAGATCTCTGCGGCGCTGAAAATGGTGACGGACATGGAGCGCATCGGCGACCAGGCGGAGGATATCGCCGAGCTGGTGCGGTACCTGCCGGACCACCCCCTGGAGGATGCAGACCTCATTGCCGAAATGGCCCGCTCCACTATCTCCATGGTGACAGGCAGCATCGACGCCTATGTGAAGCAGGATGTGACCCTGGCCTCCCGGGTGCTGGAGCAGGACGACGCTGTGGATGATTATTTCCTGAAAATGAAGAACAGCATCATCCGGCATATCGCCCAGCATCCCCAGGAGGGCGAATTTGCTCTTGACCTTTTGATGATTTCCAAGTATTTTGAACGTATCGGAGATCATGCCACCAACATTGCCGAGTGGGTGATCTATTCTGTTACCGGCGTACACAAGGGGGTCTGACGATGGTTTGGTGCGTGGAAGATGACGCCAGCATCCGTGATATTGAGCTTTATGCCCTGCGCTCTGCGGGCTTTGCCGTCCGGGGCTTTGAAGACGGCCTGTCCTTCTGGCAGGCCCTGCAGCAAGAGCAGCCGGATATGGTGATCCTGGACGTGATGGTCCCTGGCATGGATGGCGTGGAGCTTCTGGGCAAGATGAAGCGTGACCCGGCCCTCAGCGCCATCCCGGTGATGATGGCCACCGCCAAGGGTACGGAGTACGACAAGATCAAGAGCCTGGACCTGGGCGCCGATGACTATCTGGTCAAGCCCTTCGGCATGATGGAGATGGTCTCCCGGGTGAAGGCGGTGCTGCGCCGGTGCCGTCCGGCAGGCAGCGCCAAGCTGCTGCAGGCCGGCGGCCTGGTGATGAATCCCGAGGAATATACCGTCACCGCCGACGGTCAGCGGATCATGCTGACCTATAAGGAGTTTGAACTGCTGCGCCTGTTCCTCAGCCATCCGGGCATCGCCTATACCCGTGAGCAGCTGTATGAGCAGGTGTGGAAGATGACCTACATGGGCGACAGCCGCACTCTGGATATGCACATCCGCACCCTGCGCCAGAAGCTGGGCGGGTACGGCAAGCTTATCGAAACGGTGCGCCATGTAGGCTACCGGCTGGAGGTGCCCCATGGCCAGTAAGATTTTTCGTTCCACCCTGGGCGCAGCCCTGGCGGTGCTGCTGGCCAGCCTGGTGGTGTTCACCGGATTTCTCTATGACTATTTCGGCAACCTCCAGAGCCGGCAGCTCCAGGATGAGCTGAGCCTGGCCGCCGCCGGTACGGAGCAGCTGGGAGAAGCCTACCTGGAGCAGCTGGACTCTGATCGCTATCGCCTGACCTGGGTGGCCGCCGACGGTACCGTGCTCTTTGATAACCAGGCCGACGCTGCCACCATGGAGAACCACGGCCAGCGTGAGGAGATCCTCCAGGCCCTGACCTATGGTTCCGGCGGCTCGGTGCGCTATTCCGATACCCTGACCCAGAAAATCATCTATGAGGCGGTGCGCCTTGCTGACGGTACGGTGCTGCGGATCTCTGTCAGCCGCGCCACGGCAGGCTTGCTGGTGCTGGGGATGCTGCATCCCATTGCACTGGTGCTGATCCTGGCGGTGGTGCTGTCCGCCGTGCTGGCCCGCCGCCTGGCCCGCCGTGTCACCCGCCCCCTCAACGAGCTGGATCTGGAGCACCCCATGGAGAACAATACCTATGAGGAACTCTCGCCCCTGCTCTACCGGATCCATACCCAGCACCAGCAGATCCAGCTGCAGCTGCAGGACCTGCAGCGCCGCCAGGATGAATTCCGCCAGATCACCGAGCATATGCAGGAAGGGCTGGTGCTGCTGGACCAGAAGGGCTGCGTGGTGAGCATCAACCATGCCGCCCGTCAGCTGTTCCGTGTGGAAGGGGATTGTACCGGCGCAGACTTTTTGACCCTGGAACGGGGCCACGAGATGCGCCAGGCCCTGGCCCGGGCTGCCGACGAAGGCCACAGCCAGTTCTGCCAGCGCTGCGGCGGCCGGGAATACCAGTTCGACCTCAGCTCCATCCGGTCCGAGGGCAGCGTCCACGGTACGGTGATCCTGGCCTTTGACGTTACCGACCAGGTGGATGCCGAGCGCAACCGCCGGGAATTTACCGCCAACGTGTCCCACGAGCTGAAAACGCCGCTGCAGTCCATCATCGGCTCGGCGGAGCTGATGGAAAACGGCATCGTACAGCCCCAGGATGTGCCCCGCTTCATCGGCCATATCCGCCGGGAAGCCACCCGTCTGGTGACGCTGATCGAGGATATCATCCGCCTCAGTCAGCTGGACGAAGGCGGCGAAATGCCCCGGGAAGAGGTGGCACTGCTGCCTCTGGCCCGTGAGGTGTGCGAGAGCCTGCAGCAGGAGGCGGGGGAGAAGAACGTTGCCCTGACCGTCACCGGCGATGAAGACGCCCGGGTGGAGGGCGTGCGCCGTCTCCTCTTTGAAGTGATCTATAACCTGTGCGATAACGCCATCAAGTATAACCATCCCGGCGGCCATGTGGACGTGAGCGTCCGGTCCCTGGAAGGGCGTGTGGAGCTGCAGGTCCGTGATGACGGCATCGGCATTGCCCCGGAGCACCAGGATAAGGTGTTCCAGCGGTTCTACCGGGTGGATAAGAGCCATTCCAAGCAGTCCGGCGGTACCGGGCTGGGCCTTTCCATCGTCAAGCATGCCGTGCAGTACCACCACGGCCGGCTTTCCCTGGACAGCACCCCCGGAAAAGGAACTACGATTACCGTTACATTGGAAGCCTGACGGCTGTGCCGCCCTGCCGAAAAAGGCAGGGCGGCTTTTTTTGCCGCAAAGGTTCGAACTGCGGCGAAAATTGCCGCCGCCCAAACCCTTGAAACGGAAAAACTGCCATTTATACCCAATCCAAAAGATTTTTCATGGAAGTGTGAAGATTTTTCTATCGTTTTTTCATGCGCCGGCAGATACAATAGACACGCTGAGGGGATAAGCCCTCTGTGAAGATCTGATAAAGATCCCTGAAATTGTAAGGAGGAAAAATGATGAAAAAGATTCTCGCTTTGATCCTGACCATCGTGATGGCTCTGGGCATCCTGGCCGGCTGCGGCCAGCAGACCGGCGGCGGCGACGGTGACAAGGACGCCCTGAAGGTAGACGTGTTCTACTATGACTATTCCGATGTTTACATCACCAGCGTGCGTACCGAGCTGGATAAGCAGCTCACTGCTCTGGGAGTCAACTACACCGACTACGATGCTGCCGGCTCCCAGCCCACCCAGACCGACCTGGTGAAGTCCGCCATCGCTGACAACTCCGACCTGCTGATCGTCAACATCGTGGAGACCGCTACTTCCGCTCCCGCTCAGGACATCGTGGATGCCGCCAAGGCTGCCGATATCCCCGTGATCTTCTTCAACCGCGAAGTGGCTGACGAGGTCGTCAACAGCTATGAGAAGTGCGCCTTCGTGGGCACCAACGCTCCTGACGCCGGCCACATGCAGGGCGAGATGATCGGTAAGTACCTGCTGGAGAACTATGACGCTGTGGACCTGAACGGCGACGGTGTCATCTCCTACGTGATGTTCAAGGGCCAGGAAGGCAACGCCGAGGCTGAGGCCCGCACCCAGTTCGCTGTGGAAGATGCCAACAAGCTGCTGACCGCTGAGGGCAAGCCCGAGCTGGCTTACTACGATGCCAACGCTACCACCAAGTACCTGGTGGACACCGACGGCAAGTGGAGCGCCACTGCTGCCAACAACTACATGACCACCCTGCTGGGCAACTACAACAAGGACAACAACAACATGGTTGAGCTGATCATCTGCAACAACGACGGCATGGCCGAGGGCGCCATCTCCGCTCTGCAGAACGTGGGCTACAACAACGGCGAAGGCACCACCATCATCCCCGTGTTCGGCGTGGACGCCACCGATTCCGCCAAGGCCCTGATCAAGGCCGGCAACATGACCGGTTCCATCAAGCAGGATGCCGTGGGTATGGCCAGCACCATCAACACCCTGGTGAAGAACGTGGTGGACGGCGCTGAGCTGATGGCCAACACCGACCAGTACACCGTGGACGAGACCGTGGCCAAGATCCGCGTTCCCTACGGCGTGTACGATGCCAGCAGCGAGGAGTAATTGCCTGACCCCCTCGCCCTGAACGGCAAGAATCAGCGGGCGGGGCTGCAGCGAGCAGCCCCGCCCGCTATAAATGACTGGGGAGAGGCGCCGCCTCTTCCGGCAAAGGAACCTGAGAGAAGAAAACTGAGAGGAGGAATACTATGGAGCAGCCGGTACTGCTGGAAATGCAGGGCATCACCAAGGAGTTCCCCGGTGTCAAGGCCCTGGACAACGTGAACCTGACGGTCCGTGCCGGAACGGTCCATGCCCTGATGGGTGAAAACGGCGCCGGTAAATCCACGCTGATGAAGTGCCTGTTCGGTATTTACCACCGTGACGGCGGCACAATCAAGCTGGAAGGCAAGGAAGTACATTTCAAAAGCTCCAAGGACGCTTTGGAAAACGGCGTGGCCATGGTGCATCAGGAGCTGAACCAGGCCCTGACCCGCAGCGTCCAGGACAACCTGTGGCTGGGCCGCTATCCCAAGGTGGCCGGGCTCATGGTCAACGAAGGGGAGATGGCCCGCCGTACCCGTGAGATTTTCGATACCCTGGAGGTCACCGTCAATCCCAAGGCCATCATGTCCACCCTGCCGGTATCCCAGCGGCAGATGGTGGAGATCGCCAAGGCCGTCAGCTATGATTCCAAGATCATCGTGTTCGATGAGCCCACTTCGTCCCTGACGGAGACGGAGGTAGAGCACCTGTTCCGCATCATCGACATGCTGAAGAAAAAGGGCTGCGGCATCATTTACATCAGCCATAAGATGGAGGAGATCCTGCGCATCAGCGACGAGGTCACCATCATGCGGGACGGTCAGTGGGTGGCCACCCGGGATGCCAAGGATCTGACCATGGAGGAGATCATCCGCCTGATGGTGGGCCGTGAGCTCACCAACCGCTTCCCGCCCAAGACCAACAAGCCCGGTGAAGTGATTCTGGATGTGCAGCATATCGCAGGCAAGTATACCCGCCTGAAGGATGCTTCCTTCCAGCAGCGCAAGGGCGAGATCCTGGGCATCGCCGGTCTGGACGGCTCCGGCCGTACCGAGGTGCTGGAGAACCTGTTCGGCGCCATGACCCGTGAGGGCGGCACCATCACCCTCCACGGCAAGGAGATCCAGAACCGCAATCCCCGCCAGGCCATCAAGAACGGCTTTGCCCTTCTGACGGAGGAGCGCCGGGCCACCGGTATCTTCGGCATCCGTGACATCAAGGACAATACCGTCATTTCCAACCTGAAGGGTTATCTGTTGGGCGGCATCTGCCTGAGCGAGAAGAAGATGCGTCAGGACACGGACTGGTCCATCCAGGCCATGCACATCAAGACGCCTGCCCAGCACACCCAGATCCGGTCTCTCTCCGGCGGCAACCAGCAGAAGGTCATTATCGGCCGCTGGCTGCTCACCAAGCCGGAGATCCTGCTGCTGGACGAGCCTACCCGCGGTATCGACGTAGGCGCCAAATATGAGATCTATCAACTGATTCTTGACCTTGCCAATGAAGGCAAGGGCGTCATCATGGTATCCTCCGAAATGCCGGAGCTGCTGGGCGTGTGCGACCGGATTCTGGTGATGTCCGGCGGCCGGGTAGCCGGTGAGGTGGACGCCAGAACCACCAGCCAGGAGGAGATCCTGACCCTGGCGGCCAAATATGTGTAAAAGGAGGAGAAATCCATGAGTAAAGAATCTCAGAAGCTGGCCGAAAAGGCAGGCGTCATCAGCACCAAGCGTGTGGGCAGCGTGCTTTTGAACAATGCGCTGATCATCATCATGCTGCTGGTGGCGGTGTATGTAGCCATCGTCAAGCCCAGCTTCCTGTCCCCTGCTTCCCTGGTGAACCTGCTGAGCCTGACGGCCGCCTATCTGCCGGTGGCTCTGGGTATTGCCGGATGCATCGTGCTGACCGGTACGGACCTGAGTGCCGGCCGTGCCGTGGGTATCACCGCCTGCGTGGCGGCATCCCTGCTGCAGGACCCCAACTCTGCCAATAAGATGTGGACCGGCATCGGCGCTCTGCCCATTCCCGTGGTCATCCTCATCGTGCTGGTTCTGGGCGCTGTGATCGGTGCGTTCAACGGCTTCTTCGTGGCCAAGTTCAAGCTGCATCCCTTCATCGTCACCCTGGCTACCCAGCTGATCCTGTATACGATCCTGCTGTTCTACGTCAAGGCTGGTAACAACAACGGCATGGCCATCTCCAGCCTCACCGACGGCTACCGTAACTTCGTGGTGGGCCGGCCTCCGCTGCTGACCTTCGGCGAGGTGCAGATCCCCAACTACGTCATCTATGCCGTGATTCTCACTGCAGTGATGTGGTTCATCTGGAACAAGACCACCTTTGGTAAGAACATGTTCGCCCTGGGCGCCAATGAAGAGGCTGCCCGTGTTTCCGGTGTCAACGTGTTCGCCACCACCGTGGGCGTGTTCGCCCTGGCCGGTGCCATGTACGGCTGGACCGGTTTCGTGGAAGCTGCCCGTGTGGCCTCCAACACCGCCAACACCGGTGTGAACTACGAGCTGGACGCCATTGCTGCCTGCGTTATCGGCGGCGTGTCCTTCGTCGGTGGTATCGGTAAGATCAGCGGTATCGTCATCGGCGTTATCATGCTGCGTCTGATCTTCGTGGCCCTGCCTCTGGTGGGCATGGACCAGAACCTGCAGTACGCCATCAAGGGCGGCATCATCCTCTTTGCCTGCGCCCTGGATATGCGCAAGTACCTGGTGAAAAAGTAATTCCATCATTCTTCCTCATTTTCGGCGCTCCTGCTGCGGCAGGAGCGCCTTTTATGCTTCCAAAACTGCACAAAATATGGTATACTGCAAGGCAAAAGGAGGGATGTCATGGAAACTTACAGCGTCTTACTGGTAGATGACGAGGAGGAGATCCGTGCCGGCATCAGCCGCAAGATCGATTGGCTGTCTCTGGGCTTTGATCTGGTGGGCCAGGCGGAAAACGGCGCCGACGCCCTGGACCTGGCTGAGCAGCTGCAGCCAGACGTGGTGCTGACAGATATCAAAATGCCTTTTATGGATGGCCTGGAACTGTGCCGTCATTTGCGCCAGTCCCTGCCGGCGGCCAAGCTGGTGGTGTTCTCCGGCTTTGATGACTTTGAGTACGCCCGGAAAGCCGTGGGTATGGGCGTGTCGGAATATATCATGAAACCCATCAACGCTCCGGAACTGATGGAGGTGCTGCAGAAGCTGCGCCAGCAGCTGGACCAGCAGCGCAGTGAGCGGCGTGACATGGAATCCCTGCGCCGCCGGTACGAAGAGACCCTGCCCATCCTCCGTGAGCTGTTCTATACCCGCCTCCTGGAAGGCCATATCCCCGCCGACCAGATCCAGGAGCGTGCTGCCCGTTACGAGCTGGAACTGCCCCAGGGCAGCTGGACGGCTGCGGTGGTGGATGCGGACCTCCCCGCCGGCGGCAGCGTGCTGGGCCGTGATGAACTGATGCTTTCCGTCCGGGACTTCCTCCAGGAACAGTTTGAGCTGGAGGGCTGTGCCGCCCGGGCCATTTTGTATAACGACGCCGTGGCGGTGCTGATCTGTATGGACGATGTCCAGCGCCTGTACCCGCTGATCGGTGAGCTGCAGCGGCTGTGTGCTCTGGGACGCAGCTATCTGGATCTGACGCTGACCATGGGCGTGGGCCTGCCCTGCAGCGCTCCCGGTGAGCTCCACAGCTCGGTGGAAGGTGCCCGCTCGGCTTTGGATTACCGGGTGCTGATGGAGGGCGACCGTGTGATCTATATCGGCGACGTGGAACCGGACCGCAGCCAGCAGCTGTCGCTGGAAGAAGAGGATCAGCGTGCTCTGTCTGCAGCGGTGAAGCTGGGCAGCAGCCGCCAGGTGGAAGAGGTGGTGGACTTCCTCATCAACCGTGTCCGGGAGAGCTTGCTGCCCTTGCCTCAGTGCCATTTGTATTTCCAGGAGATCATCACCTGCCTGACCAAGCTGATCCGCTCCGGCGGCGTGCGGATGGAGGCAGTGTTCGGCCCGGGCTTCACCGGCGTGGTGTCCCTGACGGACTTCCGCTCTCTGGGTGAACTGGAGCAGTGGCTCACCGGCCGCTGCCAGATCCTGCGTGAGCAGCTGGGCCGCCAGCGTACGGACTCCGCCTGGCGCATCGTGGAGCAGGCCAAGAACTATCTGGCAGAGCACTACGCCAGCAGCGATACCAATGTGGACGCGCTGTGTGCCCATCTGCACCTGTCGCCCACCTATTTTTCCACGCTGTTCAAGCGTGAAACCGGCAAGAGTTTCACCGCCTACGTTACGGACCTGCGGATGGAGCGTGCGGCGGCCCTGCTGCGTGATACGGATGAAAAGACGTATCTCATTGCCGAGCAGACGGGGTATCAGGACCCCAACTATTTCAGCTATGTATTCAAACGCCATTTTGGCGTAACTCCCTCCAAGTTCCGTGCCGGACGGCAGCAGTAAACAAGGCAGAAAGGAGGAAAGCGGCATGGGCCGAGTTCTGAAGGGCCTGGCAGGCCGGGTAGCCCGGCGCTACCGGTCCATGAGCATCCAGATGGTGATCTCCCTGTCCTTCACCGTGGTAGCGGTGGTGGGCATGGTGTTCATGGGCCTGAGCCTGGTGCTGCGTTTCTCCGACAGCTCCCAACGGCTGATGGTGGAAAACAGCCAGCGTATCCTTTCCCAGGTGAATATGAATATGGACAGCTACCTGCGCCGGATGATGCGGGTGTCTGATGCCATGTATTACCGTGTCATCAAGAATGCCGACCTGGCGGAGGATTCTTTGATGCCGGGTATGGAGCTTTTGTGGGAGGAGAACCGTGACGCCCTGGTGTCCATTGCGGTGTTTGACGGTACCGGCCAGCTGATTTCCGCTGCGCCCCTATCCCAGCTGAAGCCGTCGGCCCAGCCCGGCAGCGGCCAGTGGTTCCGTGACGCCATGAACAAGATGGAGAACCTCCACTTCTCCACGCCCCATATCCAGAATATGTTCCAGGACCCGGACTTCGGCTATCCCTGGGTGGTATCCCTGAGCCGGTACGTGCAGCTGACCCGTGACGGCAAAACGGAAAGCGGTGTGCTGCTGGTGGATATGAACTTCGCCGGTATCGCCCGGGTCTGCAGCTCGGCGGAGCTGCCCAACGACGGCTACCTCTACCTCATCGACAGCGACGGGGAACTGATCTACCATCCCCGCCAGCAGCTGATCTACGCGGGCCTTCTGGAGGAGAACAACCTGGCGGCGGCGGGATATCCCGACGGCTCCCGGCCTGAGGAATTTGCGGGGCAGAACCGCTATGTGACGGTGAAGACCGTGGGCTATACCGGCTGGAAGCTGGTAGGCGTGGTGCCTCAGGAGAGCCTGCGGGAAGCGGGCCGTGAAATGGCGGCCTTCGGTCTGGCGCTGCTGCTGTTCTCCGTGCTGCTGCTGACATTCCTGAACTTCCGCATTTCGGCGTATATCTCCGATCCCATCCGCCGTCTGGAACAGTCGGTGAAAGCGCTGGAAGCCGGCGCCGAATCCGTGGAGATTCGGGAGGACGGCTGCTATGAGGTCCGGCGTCTGGGCCACTCCATCTCCTCCATGGTTTCCACCATGCGCCACCTGATGGAGGATATCATCCAGCAGGAGGGCCAGAAACGCCGCAACGAGCTGGAGGTGCTCCAGTCCCAGATCAACCCCCATTTCCTGTATAATACCCTGGACTCTGTGATCTGGATGACGGAGGCCGGCCGGTATGAGGAATCCATCCAGATGGTCACCTCCCTGGCCCGGCTGTTCCGCATTTCCCTGAGCCGGGGCAGAAGCGTCATTCCCCTGACAGACGAGCTGGAGCACGCCCGGCACTATATGAACATCCAGCAGATCCGCTATAAAAACCAGTTTACCAGCCAGATCACTGCCCTGCCGGGCACCGAGGGCCTCTATACCCTGAAGCTTATCGTCCAGCCCATTCTGGAAAACGCCATCTACCACGGCATGTCCAGCCTGCAGGAGGACGGCGTCATCTCCGTTACCGCCCGGCGGGAAGGGGATGATCTCTTGATCCAGATCGCCGATAACGGCATGGGCATGCGCCCTGAGGTGGCGGCATCCCTGTTGGACGAGGACCGTCCCGATATCCGTACCACCGGTTCCGGTATCGGCGTGCGGAATGTCCACCAGCGGATCCGGCTGACCTTCGGTCCCCAGTATGGCCTGAGCATTTCCAGCGAGCCGGACGAGGGTACGGTGGTGACCATCCGTGTCCCGGCCCTGGATGAACAGGCGGCCCGTCCGTATCAGAGGGAGGAGAGTCTATGAAGAAAATCCGAACAGACTTTATCCAACTGCTGATCCTGTTGGCCCTGGGCGTGGGCGTGATCCTGACTCTGGTGCTGCCGGGTTTGGGTGACAGCCGTCCCCGGCAGTCGGTGACATCTATTTCCGTGATCCTGCGGGATACGGATACTACCTTGTGGAGCAATACCCGCCTGGGTATGGAGCAGGCGGCAGGCGAACTGCGGGTGGAACTGCGGTTTTTGACCCTTTCCCAGACCAACGATGCAGCACAGCAGCTGCGGCTGATGACCCAGGAACTGGAGCAGGGCGCCAACGCCCTGGTGGTGGTGCCGGCCTCTGATGTGCTGCCCGGAGAGGACTTGCCCACGGATGCAGTGGTGGTGTCCCTGGAATCCCTGCTGCCGGGCGCTGCCACGGTGGTCTCTCCGGATAATGACTCGCTGGGCCGCCAGCTGGCCCAGGCGGCAGCGTCGGACTGGAAATCCGGCCCGGTGCTGCTGGTGCAGACGGCACCGGAGAACGCCGCCATGATCCGCCGCCTGGCTGCCGCCCGGCAGGCCCTGGAAGCGGCGGGAGTCCCGGTGACGGAAGTCACCTGCACCGCCGTCGACCTGGAAACGGAGCTGGAAGCCCTGGTTACCGCTTCCGGCGCCAGACAGGTGATGACCTTTGAACCGTCAGCTACGGTGTCCGCTGCAGCGGCCAAGGAGAAGGCTTCCCTGCAGGCGGAGCTGTACGGTGTAGGCGCCACCGGGCGCATCGCCGCCTGGCTGGAGCAGGGCACCATTACGGCGGTAGCCGCCTGGAGCGAATTTGCCGCCGGTTATCTGGCGGTGGAGCGTGCCGTGCAGACTCTGGACGGACAGAGCTACGGCACAGAGGCGCTGCCCTTTACCATACTGCGAGGGGAGGATATGTATGAGCCGGACAACCAGAAGCTCCTGTTCCCGGTCATGTCGTAGCCTGCTGGGCCTGCTTTTGTGCCTGACGCTGCTGCTGGGCATGTCCGGCTGCGGCTCCGGCGGTGACGAAGCGCCGGTGCTGCGGGTGGGCGTGGCCTTATACAGCCAGGACGACACCTTTATTTCTGCCCTGGTGCAGCATCTGGAACGCCTGGCCCGGGAGGAAGAGCAGCAGCGGCAGATCCAGATCCGTCTTTCCGTGATGGACGGCGGCAGCAACCAGACCACCCAGCTGGAGCAGGTGGACCGTCTCATCGGCCAGGACTGTGACGTACTGTGCGTGAATATCGTGGACCGCACCGCTGCGGCGGTGCTGGTGGATAAGGCGGAGGAAGCGGATATTCCCCTGATCTTCTTCAACCGCCAGCCGGTGGCGGAGGATATCGCCCGCTGGGAGCAGGTGTATTATGTAGGTGCCCGGGCGGAGGAGAGCGGGACGCTCCAGGGCCAGCTGGTGCTGCGCTCCTGGCTTTCCGATCCGGAAGTGGACCGCAATGGCGACGGCGTGCTGCAGTACGTGATGCTGGAAGGCGAACCGGGCCATCAGGATACCCTGCTGCGCACCGCCTATTCCGTGAAGGTGCTGACGGACGCAGGGGTTTCCGTGGAAAAGCTGGCAGGCGAAAGCGCCAGCTGGAAGCGTGGCCAGGCCATGCTGAAGGTACAGCAGTGGCTGCCGGAGCTGGGGGAGGACATCGAGGTGATCTTCTCCAATAACGACGATATGGCCCTGGGGGCCATCGACGCCTACCGGGAGGCGGGACTGACCCTGCCGGTGGTGGTGGGGGTGGATGCTACGGAGCCCGCCCTGGAATCCCTCCGCAACGGGGAACTGTACGGCACGGTGCTCAATGACGGCAAGGGCATCGCTCAGGCCATGATGGATCTGATCCTGGCCCTCACCGACGGCAGCGATCCTGCCGATGCGGTGGAGCTGGTGGAGGAGCATTATGTGTGGCTGCCCTACCGTGCGGTGACGCTGGCCAACGTGGACTCTGTGATGGACAGCGGTACATAATAAAAAGTGAGACAGATCCTGTGATCTGTCTCACTTTTTTCTTTGCTGTTTCCCGGGGTATTTCTCACTTATTGCAGGGTGGAAAAGGTGAACCGGGTGGTGTGGTCAAAGGGCTTGCCCGGCCGCAGCAGGGCGTCGGGGAATGCCGGCTGGTTGGGAGAATCCGGGAAGAACTGGGTCTCCAGACAGAAGGCGTGCCGGGGCCCGTAGGCGCAGCCGCCCTTGCCCTTCCGGCCCTGGGGTACGAAATTGGCGGTATAGAGCTGGACGCCGGGGGAGGTGGTCTCCACTTCCATCACAATGCCGCTGCGCCGGGAAAGCGCTGTGGCACAAGGTCTGAGGGTTCCGGTATCTCCCTGCACCACATAGTTGTGGTCGTAGCCGTTGCCCAGCTGCAGCTGCAGGAAGGGTGCGTCGATCCGCTCTCCCAGTGGGGTGAGAGCCCGGAAATCCATGGGCGTGCCCTCCACCGGTTCCACCGTCCCCAGGGGGATGCTGGTTTCGTCGGTGGGGGTGTAGCTCTCTGCCCGGAGCTGCAGCTCCTGATCCATGGTATTGCCGGAATCGTGGCCGGAAAGGTTGAAATACGCATGGTTGGTAAGGTTGCAGGGAGTATCGGCATCCGTCACCGCCTGATAATGGATGGTGAGAGAGGTGCCGGAGAGGGCATAGGTCACCTGTACCTGCACATGGCCGGGATAGCCTTCCTCCCCGTCAGGGCTGTCCAGTGTCAGCACCGCCTGGGTGTCCGTCAGCTCCGCTACCTGCCAGACCCGGTGGGAATAGCCCACCAGTCCGCCGTGGAGGTGGTTGGGGCCGTTGTTCACCGCCAGCGTGTAATCCCGGCCGTTGAGGGAGAAGCGGCCGGCGGCGATGCGGTTGGCGTACCGCCCTACCACGGCCCCCAGGTAGCCGTCGTTTTCCAGATATTCCGTGAGGGTGTCGTAGCCCAGCACCACGTCCACCTTCCGGCCCTGGCCGTCCGGTACCTCCAGGGCCTGCAGCGTGGCACCCAGGGTCAGGATGCGGCAGGAAATCTGCCCGTTGTCCAGCGTCAGCAGCTCCACCTGCCGGCCTTGGGGCGTGGTGCCAAAGGGAATGGTATTGCCCATGGGAATGACCTCTTTTCCTCTAAAATTCGTTATTCCCAGTGTAGCATCTTTTGCCCTAAAAGGGAATGGCGGCTCTTGCCAAGGGGCGTAGAATATGCTACCATATTTTTAGTAAAAATTACGGAGGAACGACTTGTGGCAACCTTGAAGGAATTGGCAGACCGGACGGGCTACGCCCCGGCCACCATATCCCGGATCCTCAGCGGCGACCCCACGCTGTCGGTGTCGCCGGAGGCCCGGCGTAAGGTGCTGGAGGAGGCGGGACGGCTGAACTACAGCGCCACCCGCAGCCGCCGGGGCAGGACCCCCAAGGGAGTGCTGCGGCTGGGTCTGGCGGAGATGCTCAGCCCTGCCCAGCAGCTGGAGGATCCCTACTATCTCTATCTGAGCAGCTATGTGCGCCAGTGCTGCGCCGAGAAAAAATATACCTGTCTGACCCTGGAGCGCCGGGGCGACGGATTTGCCCCGCCGGAAGGGGAGGGGCTCCAGGGCATCGTGGCGGTGGGACTGTTCACTACCGCCCAGATCCAGTCTCTGGAGGCCATCTGCCCCAATGTGGTGTTTGTGGATTCCTCCCCTTTTGAGTCCCGGTTCGACGCCGTGGTGCTGGGCTATGAGCTGGGGATCTCTCTGGCCCTGGATCATCTGGTGGCCCTGGGCCACCGGTGCATCGGCTTTCTGGGCCCGGAGTACAAGCTGGACCACTACCACCGCCGGGCACCGGAGGTGCGCCGGCAGCTGTTCTGCCGCTTGATGGAGAGCCGGGGTCTTGCCCCGGCGGCACTGCTGGACTGCCCCATGGAGGCGCCTGCCGCCGCTGAAGCTGTGGCGGCGCTGCTGCACCGGGGCGGGGAGCTGCCCACCGCCCTGATGTGTGCCAATGAGGACAGCGCCATCGGCGCTCTGCGGAGCCTGCAGCAAGCCGGTGTGGCGGTGCCGCAGCAACTGTCGGTGGTATCCTTCAACGATACCCCACGTTCCTCTCTGGTGGACCCACCCCTGACCTCCGTATCCACCCACGTGGAGGAAATGGCCCGCACCGCCCTGCGGCTGCTGGCAGAGCGGGCAGACCTGCCGGGGAAACCCGCCGTCCGCACTATCCCGCTGAAGGTGGTGGTGCCCCCCTCCCTGGTGGTCCGGGGCAGCACGGCGGCGGTGGAGTGAGGAAAAACTGCCGGAAACAACCCTGGGTTCTTGTGCAGCATGACAAAGTTGCTGTGGCGGGAAAATGTCCCTTGAATTTTTAGTAAAAATTCAATATACTGAAAGAGACAAGAAGGAAAGAAGGGGATGCACCATGTATACCTATGAAGAACTGTACCGGTCCGTGGCGGCGGGGGAGCAGGACGACGCTCTGGCCCGGCTCTACGCCCTGGACGGGAAGAAAGAGAGTCTGGACGCAGGGCGCAACCGGGCCCTTGCGGTGATGGAGGGCTTTGCCGCCTCCTTCGGCACGGCCCATCCGGCGGTGGCGCTGGTCAGCGGCCCGGGCCGGACGGAGATCGGCGGCAACCACACGGACCACCAGCACGGCCGGGTGCTGTGCGGCAGCGTGGATCTGGATATGCTGGCCTGCGCCGGACCCAACGGCACGGACACCATCCGGGTGATCTCCCAGGGTTATCCGGCCCTGGAAGTGAAGCTGGAGGACCTTTCCTGCCGGGAAGACGAGCGCAGCACCTCCGCAGCTCTGGTGCGGGGCGTGGCTGCCCGGATCCGGGAGCTGGGATATCCGCTGGTGGGCTTTGACGCCTATGTGACCTCCAGCGTGCTGTCCGGTTCCGGCCTTTCCTCCTCGGCAGCCTACGAGGTGCTGATGGGGAACATCATGAACCATTTCGCCTGCGGCGGCGCTCTGGACGCCGTGACCCTGGCCAAGATCGGCCAGTACGCCGAAAACGTCTACTTCGGCAAGCCCTGCGGCCTCATGGATCAGATGGGCTCGGCGGTAGGCGGCGCCGTGGCCATCGACTTTGCCGATCCCGCTGCGCCGGTGGTGGAGCAGGTTTCCTATGATTTCGGTACATCCGGCCATGTATTGTGCATTGTGGACACCGGTTCGTGCCATGCCGATCTCACCGACGACTACGCCGACATCACCCGGGAGATGGGGGCTGTGGCGGCGTATTTCGGATGCAGCTATCTCCGGGAGGTGGAGGAGGCCGCTTTCCGCCGGGCCATTCCGGAGCTGCGGAAGACTTGCGGCGACCGGGCGGTGCTCCGGGCCATGCACTTTTTTGCCGATGACGCCAAGGCGGCGGCGGAGAAGGATGCCCTGAAGGCCGGGGACTTCGCTGAATTTTTGAAGCTGGTGCGCGCCTCGGGGCTTTCCTCGGCGCTGCATCTGCAGAACACCTGGTCTCCGGCAAACCCGGCACAGCAGGCCATTCCCCTGGCTCTGGCGGTGGGTGAGGAACTGCTGGAAGGCACCGGGGCCATCCGGGTACACGGCGGCGGCTTTGCCGGTACCATCCAGGCCTTTGTGCCCCAGGAAAAGCTGGAAACATTCAAAAACGGTATGGAGGCCCTGCTGGGTCAAGGCGCCTGCTATGTGCTGCACATCCGCCCTGTGGGCGGCTGCGTGGTGGCAGGCTGAGAAAGATAAGGGAGGAATTATAGATGGCAATTCTGGTATTGGGCGGCGCCGGGTATATCGGCTCCCACACGGTGTATGAACTCATTGAAGCAGGCCGGGACGTAGTGGTGGTGGATAATCTCCTCACCGGATTCCGTGAGGCCGTGCATCCCAAGGCACGGTTCTATCAGGCGGACATCCGCAAGCGGGAGGAGATGGACCGGATCTTCGAGACCGAGCACATTGACGGTGTCATCCATTTCGCCGCCTTCTCCCAGGTGGGTGAGTCCATGACCAATCCCCTGAAGTACTACGACAATAACATGGGCGGCACCACGGTGCTGCTGCAGTCCATGGTGGCCCACGGCGTGGACAAGATCGTCTTTTCCTCCACCGCCGCCACCTACGGCGAGCCTGAGCGGATTCCCATTCTGGAGAGCGACGCTACCCGGCCCACCAACTGCTACGGCGAGACCAAGCTGGCCATGGAGCAGATGATGAAGTGGACCGGCGTGGCACACGCCATGCGCTATGTGGCTCTGCGTTATTTCAATGCCTGCGGTGCCCACGCCTCCGGCAAGATCGGTGAGGCCCATGATCCCGAGACCCACCTGATCCCCCTGATCCTCCAGGTGCCCAACGGACGCCGGGATCACATCTCCGTGTTCGGCAACGACTATCCCACCAAGGACGGCACCTGCGTCCGGGACTACATCCATGTCTCCGACCTGGCCCAGGCCCACATCCTGGCGCTGGACTATCTTATGAACGGCGGCGAAAGCGACGTGTTCAACCTGGGCAACGGCGTGGGCTTCACCGTCAATGAGGTCATCGACGTGGCCCGGAAGGTGACGGGTCATCCCATTCCCGCCGAAGTCTGCCCCCGCCGGGCCGGCGACCCCGCTCAGCTGGTGGCTTCTTCCGAAAAGGCCAAGAAGGTGCTGGGCTGGAAGCCTAAGTACGACGATCTGGAGACCATCGTGGCCTCTGCCTGGGCCTGGCACCGCAGCCATCCCAACGGCTTTGCAGACTGAGGAGGGGCGCATATGGTCAATGCTGCCATTTCCCAGCTGGTGCAGTACGCCCTGCGGACGGGACTCATCGAAGAGAGCGAGACCGTCTGGGCCGTCAACACCATCCTGGACGCCCTGAAGCTGGACAGCTACACCGATCCCGGGCAGCAGTGGGGGGAGATCTCCCTGCCCCAGGTGCTGGACACCCTGCTGGATGACGCCTATGCCCGGGGCGTGCTGCCGGAAAATTCCGTGGTATACCGGGACTTGCTGGACACCGAGCTCATGGGGCGGCTGACCCCCCGGCCGGCCCAGGTGCGTCAGAAATTTGAGGCGCTGCGGCAGGAGAGCCCGGAAAAGGCCACCGACTGGTACTACCGGTTCAGCCAGGACACCAACTACATCCGCCGGGACCGCATCGCCAAGGATATGCAGTGGAAAGCCCAGACCCCCTATGGAGAGCTGGACATCACCATCAACCTGTCCAAGCCGGAGAAGGACCCCAAGGCCATTGCCGCTGCCCGGAACCTGCCGGCCTCCAACTATCCCCGGTGCCAGCTGTGCGCCGAGAATGAGGGATATGCCGGACGGGTGAATCATCCGGCACGGCAGAACCATCGGGTGGTGCCCATCACCATCAACGGCTCCCCCTGGTTTTTGCAGTACTCCCCCTATGTGTACTACAACGAGCACTGCATCTGCTTCAACCGGGAGCATACGCCCATGAGGATCGATCGGGCATGCTTTGAAAAGCTGCTGGATTTTGTGGGCCAGTTCCCCCACTACTTTGTGGGCTCCAATGCCGACCTCCCCATTGTGGGCGGGTCCATCCTGGCCCATGACCATTTCCAGGGCGGACGCTACACTTTCGCCATGGAGCGTGCGCCGGTGGAGCAGCCCTTCGAATTCCCGGGCTTCCCGGAGGTGCGGGGCGGCATCGTCCGCTGGCCCATGTCCGTGGTGCGCCTGACGGCGGCACGGCCGGAGCCCCTGGTGGAGCTGGCGGATCGGATCCTCCGCAGCTGGCGGAGCTACACCGATGAGGCGGCGGTGATCTATGCCGAGACCAACGGCGAGCCTCACAACACCATCACCCCCAGCGCCCGGCGGCGGGGAGAGGACTACGAGCTGGATCTGGTGCTGCGCAACAACCTCACCACGGCGGAGCATCCTCTGGGGCTGTATCATCCCCACGCACAGCTCCATCACATCAAGAAGGAGAACATCGGTCTCATTGAGGTGATGGGTCTTGCGGTGCTGCCGGCACGGCTGAAAGAGGAGCTGGCAGCAGTGGCGGAAGCGCTGGTGTCCGGCGCCGATCTCCGTGCCGATCCCCGGACGGCCAAGCACGCCGACTGGGCGGAGGAATTCCGGGAGAAGTACACCATCACCCGGGACAACGCCCTGGACATCGTGGAGAAGGAGACGGGGCTGGTGTTCGCCCAGGTGCTGGAGGACGCCGGTGTCTATGCCCGGACGCCGGAGGGCCAGCAGGCCTTCCTGCGGTTTTTGCAGCAGGTGTAAGAAAAAGAAAACAGCCCGCCGCATGGCCATGCGGCGGGCTATTTGCATAAACGGGATTGGTGAAAAATACGATAAAAGCGTGATAGAACGAATATGTATTGCAAAACATACGTGCATACGTTATAATGGTATACACAAGACGGGGGGATAATCGGAAAGCGATTCTGTATGGAGGGTGAACGATGAGAACGGCAATCATGATTGTGACGTTGTTTCTGATACCGTTTCTTCTGGCGGGAATGATGAAGAGCATCAAGGACCTGGATAAGGAGGGAGGATTCGGGCCGTTGCCCTACTGCATCGCCATGGGCATCGTGCTGAATTTGCTGTGGTTTGCCACATTTTGAGAATGAGCGTTGCTGCGTATGGCGGCAGGGGTCAAAAGAGATAACAAAGCCACCGGGACATCCGAAAGGATGCCCCGGTGGCTTTTCTGATGAGGGAGCAGAAATGGGCAAGGGTTCAAGCAGAAGGTTTTCAGGAGGAGGCCACAGTGAGTCGATAAAAGACAGGTTCTTGTTCTATGGTGAAGTGGGCCAGGTAGGTATCTGAGCCGGTGGGATAAAAGACCACAGGCCAATTCTGGTACGACTTTTCCTCCGGGGCAGGAAGCTGGGATACCGCTCCGGTAGCGCTGTCAAAGGCCAGGATGCGGAAGTCATTATCCACCGCCAGAAGGGTATGGCCGGAGCCTGCCCCACGCCACAGAGGCTGGGAGAGGGGGAAGGTCTCCAGGGCCCCGGTATCCAGTGCCATCACCTGGGCTGTGTATACCTGGTTTTCCGGGTTCTCCCGGGTCAGGCAGATGGCGTGGGTATCGTTGATGGCCAGGTGGGCAAAATCTCCCTCCAGCGGCAGTTTCCAGCGGAAGCCGCCGGCATCTCCCACATACAAAGCGGTGACGCCGTCACTGCCGGCAGCCACAAAGCAATACTGGGAACCGTTGCAGCAGACCTGCTCCAGGCTGCGTATCGTGCCTGTCTGCTGCCAGATGGGGGCGGGTGCACCGTTTTTCACGGCATTGACCCCAAAGCAGCCGTCGGATTGCCACAGATACACAGGCGATCCGTTCAGGAGGAACAGAGCAGGCACCTGGTCATAGGAGGAGGCAGTGCCGGTGGATACCAGCTGCCGGAGGTCACCCTGCTGCAGCGTCAGTGTCCAGTCGCATGTGCCCTGGGCATTTACGGCATAGTCCACGTACAGCACCCCGTCCTGCCAGGGCAGGGCGGAGATGATATAGGCATCCGTATCCACGGGAATGTACTGGGGCTCCCCTTGCCCGTAAAGGCAGAGGTATGCGGTGTCGTACAGCGGGCCGGTGGTGGCGTCATTGCGGCACCCAACGGCCAGGATGGTTCGCCTTTCGTCGGCATAACAGCACAGCATAGAGGTATCATCGCCATCCAGCATCGGCAGCGGAAACTCCACAGGCTGATACTGAGGCGACAACTGGGGGCTGTCCGGTTTGGAACTGCAGCCGCACAACAGCAACAGCAGCAAGGCGGTCAGCAGCAGGGATATGCGTTTCATGGTAAAACTCCTTTCCTGCATGGGCATCCGGCGGGAGATGAGCAGCTCTCGTTGTGGTTCTTTATATAACAAATAAGTGACAAAAAGAAACTAAAAGTATCAAAATAAGGAAAATGCGAATGATATTTACAATTTGATTATTTCACAGGCAGAAATGATTGTCAAGGTACAATAGATGAAATTTCGGTTACAAAATACTTGCCGGAGAAAGGCAAAAGAGCCTCCGGGACATCCTTTCGGATGCCCCGGAGGCTCTTTCGATTTGAGGATGGGATATACATGATCCGGTGGGAAGATCCCGCTTCTAAGATGCTGGTGGGGGAAGGTTCACTTACGACTCAGCGTGGCGGATGAAGTCCTCCAGCTCCTCACCGCAGGTGAGATCCGTTATCTGGGCCACCACGTCCCACCAGTGGGCGAAGGCGTCGTCGCTGTTGGCGTAGAAGCACAAGGCGTCGCCGGTGGTCCAGTCCAGAACGGACAGGGACTGGAAGCCGGTGTTGTCGCCCCAGTGCCACAGAAGCCCCGGCTCGCTGTGTGCAGAAACAGGAGAGATAAGAAAAACACCACCGCAGGTGCGGCAGTGTTTTTCTTGCGTGATCGGGTGCTGATGGAGGAAGAGAAAAGGCGGGAACTTCTGCTGCGGATCAGCAGGGGGCTTATCAGGCGGCGGGGTATGCCTGCAGCATGGCTGCCTTCAACTGCAGCCAGGACTGGAGACCCGTTTCCGAGTCGGTAAAAAACTCATTGCCGCTGACTTGGGAATAGGGGACATAGGTGCTGCTATTCTCGGAAATGGGAACGATATGGTTGGGGATATCCTCATAGCAGAAAACGGGGATGATCACCGTTTCGTCGCACAGACGGTATACCGGTGTATCCTCGTAGAGAAGGCCGTTATAGGTCTGGGCAAAGACCAGATAATCGCTGCCGACTTTCAGCAAATTGACAAAGCCGCGCTCCAGTGTGGGAATGGCATTGTCGGTGTTGATGGCCCAGCGATAAGCCGTAAGATAAATCTCGTCCCCCGGGGCCAGGGTGTCCCCGGCAAAGACCTGCTGGACGGCCACACGCTGCTGGCCCAGTGAAAAGAGATGCTCTGTTTCGGACACGGGCGTCACCCGCAGGATCACCGGGGCAGAGGGAAGCATTCCCTCCAGCTCCTGACAGGTCCGGACACAGATGGCCTCGGGGATCAAGCCCACGTGCAGCTGATCCGGATACCCTTCCCCTTGGGACACGTTGGTATAGCTGAAGCGGAAAATGGCCCCGAAAACGGCGGCGATCACAAATAAGCCGGCCATAATGGCGGCGAAGCGCTTCATTTTCATGATACTTCCTCCTGGGATATGACCCCGCTTTCGATGCGGAACAGGTGGTCGGCCAGCAGGCGGATGTCCTCCTTATTGTGGCTGGCCAGAAGGATCAGAGCGCCCCGCTGCTTTTCTTCCAAAATCAGCTGCCGGATCAGCTGCACCCCGTCCTCATCCAGACCGTTGGTGGGTTCATCCAGCATGATGACATCCGGCTTTTCCATGATGGCCTGGGCAATAGCGAGGCGCTGCTTCATGCCCAGAGAATACTTGCGGTAGGTGCGTTTGTCCTCTGGTTCCAGCCCTACCCGCACCAGAGCCGTCCGGATGTCATCCGGGCCGATCAAACCCCGGAGTCGGGCCAGATACTGCAGGTTTTCCATGCCCGTCTGGTCGGGATAGAGCCCCACATTTTCCAGCACGATGCCCAGGCTGGGGAGAACGGACACGTCCTTGCGCAGTACCTGGCCGTCAATGCTGACGGAACCGGACGAGACGGCCATCAAGCCGGAAAGGGCACGGAACAGCATGGTTTTTCCGGAGCCGTTGCGGCCCACGAAGCCATAGACATTTCCACCTTCCAGCTGCAGGGAGATATCCTGCAGGATGGTTTTGCCACGGATCTTTTTGGTAATGTGATTGGCAGACAATAGCACGTTACTTCCCTCCGCTTTCCATATCAGACACGATCAAATCGTGCCGCCGGATGATCTGAGCGCCCACCGCCAACACAGCGGCACATAGTACAAGCAGCAGAACAACGGAATGTATGGGGTATAGCCCCCTGTACGGCGCAGCCAGCGCCGGAGCCAACAGCCGGGTTTGGCCCGTGTGCCAGCTGAGAATCAACCGGCAGATGGGGTTGAGGCACACCAGCAAAGACTGCGTGAGAGGGGCATCGTCCAGCAGCGGCAGCAGACTCAAGGGCGCCAGAAGGGCCAACTGACCGCCGGTCACCCAGGCGAAGGCGGCGCTGCTGCCCTGAAAAATGGCCAGCAGATTCACCAGCACCGCCGTCATAATGAGCCACAGGGTGTACAGCAGGGTGTGCAGGGCAAAGAGCAGGAAGCCCGCCGCATCCCACACCACCTGCCAGCGCAGCAGAGCCGTCACCAGGGCGGCAAGCATCAGCAGCAGCTGATAAGCCAGGGCCTGCAGGCCGATGACGGCCGTCTGTCCGGCGTACCAGCGGATGCGGTTGGGGATCCGGGAAAAGACATAGACGCTGGCGGTACAGTAATGCTGATACAGCCGGATGCCCACAAAGGCCTGAAACAAAAATGCAGGGACCAGGCGCAGGGTAAACTCCAGCAGACCGCTCAAATAGGGGCTCAGCGGGAACTCACCTCTGGCGCCGCTCAACTGCAGCACCAGCTGCGAAAGGAGGATCTGCCCGCCGTAAGGGTTGATATAGACCCAGGAGAGCCAGATGCCCAGCACCGCAGCTGCCAGCAGGAGCAACAGTGTCCGCTTCATCGGCGGTAATCCTTCCAGCCGCTGCAGAGCACCGCCAGCAGGCAAAAGACCGCCGGCAGAACATAGAGCCCAGCACCAAAGAGGTGGTTTTTGGGCTCGTCGGCGAACAGCAGCGCATAGTTATACCACCGCAGGGACACGTCCTCCAGCGAGATGGAGTAAAACAGCAGCAGGAATACCGGCAGGAGCAAAAATGCCCGGTACTTGATGCGGATGAATGTGGACAGGGCGGCGGTGAAGCCCGCCAGCAGCCCGGCAAAGAGCCCGAAGCGGAGGATGCCCACTACGGCGTAGAGGTAGGGGGAGAAGTGATACAGCTCCGGCAGCCAATAGCGATCCGTCATGGCGATGTGCTGGGGGTCATAGATATTCAGATTGGACATATCACCGGTGGCCTGCAGCGGGAAAGCAATGCAGTTGAGCACCATCTCCATGAGGAAGGGGAGTGTGAAAAGGATGGCGGTGGCGATGATCACCGCCAGAATCTTGCTGGCGGTATACCGTCTGGGCCCAAGGCGGGCCAAAAGCACCGTCTGCGCCCCGCTGGCCTGATCCGCCGCCAGGGAAAGCCCGGCGGGGAACGCCACCAGAAGGGGGAACAGCTGGGAAAGCAGTATGACCGTATTGGCATTGTAATAGATGTGGTTATAGCTTAGGGACAGCAGTTTCATGGGGTGGTACATGGCGATAACGTCATAGCCCCGAAACTCCAGCACATCGACGACGAAACGCAGCAGCACCACAGCAAACAGCAGGGCGAAGGTGATCTGGGCGCTGCGCCTTTTCAGCAGGAACAGAACGTGAGCCTTTGTGGCGCGAATCAGCATGGCTGGGCATCCTCCCTTCAAAAAATGACTGGCGTGCAATTGGAGCCGGCCGGCATTATGGGATCAGCTGGTGATGGTGCCTGTATAGGATACGACGGCTTGGGCTTGCTCAGAGGAATTGCCCCGGAAATGGAAATACACTGTGGAGGTATTCAGGTAGCCATCTTTGAGGTGCATAGCCGTGTAAGAAGAGGCTCCTTCGTGCAGGACATAATAGGGGGCAGTGACGATGACTTCCCTATACGTATTAGTGACCTTACACTGAATTCTCGAATACGAGTCAGATCCGGTGTAAGGATATACGGAATGACACATGGCTCCGCAACGAATGTAGGCTGTATTATGGGTTTCGCCGTATCCTCTGGTCCAGATCTGACCTTGTTCAAGATGGAGCACCTCATAGCTTGCGGCGTAGGCAGGGGCGCTGACCATCAAGAGCATTACCAGAACCACCACAATGGTGCAGAGCTTCTCGCCAAGTTTCATAACAAATCTTCCTTCGTATAAAATTTCCCCAAAAATCTGAGTGGAGTAGCCCAGCCATGCATTGGAATGTCGTTTGATATTTAATAAATTTATAGTTTAATGTTAACTCGAAAACATATTTACGTCAATGGGGCAAAAACAGCAAAAGTTAATGACCGTACATTGGTTAGAGTGACTAAAGAGTGGGTGAAGGTGGAGGTTTGCTTTGGAAGTCTACGGTAAGTGCAAGTAAACAGGTACCAAAGTGGCCGCACTTTGACGATGCCAGAATGAGCCGGGGGGTGACTGCCTGGTGAAACGCCGCTGTTTTGCATAAAAAAAGACAAGTACTGGAAAGCAGATGTTTTCCAGTACTTGTGATATATTGGGGATATGCGAACTCAGCGCTTGCTGAACTGAGGCGCGCGGCGGGCGGCCTTGAGGCCGTACTTCTTACGCTCCTTCATACGAGGATCGCGGGTCAGGAAACCGGCCTTCTTCAGGATGGCACGGTACTCGGGATTCACCAGCAGCAGGGCACGGGAGATGCCGTGACGCAGGGCGCCGGCCTGGCCGGACACGCCGCCGCCTTCCACGGTGGCAACGATATCCACCTTACCCAGGGTAGCGGTGGCGTTCAGAGGCTGGCGGACCACCATCTTCAGGGTCTCCAGACCGAAATACTCTTCCATGTCACGGCCGTTGATGGTGATCTTGCCGGTGCCGTTGGGGAACAGGTGCACCCGGGCAACGGAGGACTTTCTGCGGCCAGTGCCGTACATATAGGGATTCTTAGACTGATACATACTTCGTTTCCTCCTTACTTAACCAGCTCGGGCTTCTGGGCCTCATGGGGATGGACATCGGCGGCATACACGTGCAGGCGCTTGAGAGAGTCCTTGGACACGATGTTCCGGGGCAGCATGCCCTTGACGGCCACGCGCATGGCAAGCTCGGGCTTCTCCTGCATCAGGATGCGGTACTTGGTCTCCTTCAGACCGCCAACCCAACCGGAGTGATGACGATACAGCTTCTGCTCCATCTTGTTGCCGGTGAGCACAGCCTTGCCGGCGTTGATGACGATGACGTTGTCACCGCAGTCAGCATGGGGAGTGTAGGTGACTTTGCCCTTGCCGCGCAGCAGATCGGCCACGATGACAGCGGTCTTGCCCAGGGGCTTGCCGGCGGCATCAACGACGTACCACTTGCGCTCCACAGAGCCCTTTTTTTCCATATAAGTGGACATGTGTTTTTCCTCCAATTTATCAGATTGTATTGCTTTACTTTTCCACACGCTCTTGCTACAATCGAAGCGACAGCGTGAGCCAAATCGCGCAAGGTTATTTATAGCATACCGAAAAACCAATGTCAACACCATTTTAATTTACGATAGAAACATCTGCGTTTTTCTCTTGTTTTCTCGCAGATACTCTTGTTTTCTCGAATGGCAAATTTCAATGATCCGGGGAGGAAGAACCATGCAGCACATTCTGGGCCTGGTGCGCCGGTGCGTGGAGGACTATCACATGATCGAAGCGGGGGACCGCATTGCCGTGGGGGTATCCGGCGGCAAGGACAGCCTGCTGACTCTGGCGGCACTGGCGCAGCTGCGCAAGTTCTGTCCGCTGCCCTTTTCCCTGGAGGCCATTACGCTGGAAATGGGGATGCCGGGGATGGACTTTGCACCGGTGGCAGAGCTGTGCCGGCGGCTGGAGGTGCCCTACACTCGGATCCAGGTGCCCATCTATGAGATCGTTTTCCAGGAGCGCAAGGAGAAGAACCCCTGCTCGCTGTGCGCCAAGCTGCGCCGGGGCAGTCTCAACACCGCTCTGGTGGAGCGGGGCATCCACAAGATCGCCCTGGGTCATCACTACGACGACGCCATTGAGACCATGGTGATGAACCTCCTCTTTGAAGGGCGCATCGGCTGTTTTCAGCCGGTGACGTATCTGGACCGCACCGACGTGACCCAGATCCGGCCGTTGCTGTACTGCCGGGAAGGGGAGGTGCGCCGGACGGTAGAGCGCCTGGGCCTGCCGGTGGTGGAAAACCCCTGCCCGGCGGACGGTTCCAGCCGCCGTCAGGAGATCAAGGAACTCATTGAAACCCTGGAGCAGCGGTATCCCGACGTGAAGCAGAAAATTTTCGGCAGCATCCAGCGCTATCCCCTCTACGGCTGGAATCTGGAAAAGGAGGAGCGATGAACATGCAGGCAAAAACGGCATCCACGGCTCTGGGCCGCCGCACCTGGGCGGCGCTATTGGTCTTTGGCCTGTTCGGTCAGGTGGCCTGGGTGGTGGAGAACATGTATTTCAATGTGTTTCTCTACAACACCATCTCCGGCGATACGGCCCTCATTGCCGCCATGGTGGCGGCCAGCGCCGTCACCGCCACGGTGACTACGCTGCTGATGGGAGCTCTCTCCGACCGATTAGGCCGGCGCAAGGCCATCATCGTGGCGGGCTATCTCCTGTGGGGCGTCAGTGTGGGGGCCTTTGCCCTGGTATCTGTGGACAATCTGGGGCGCTTTTTCCCGGCGGCTCAGGCGGCTCATGCCGCCGCCGTGACAGTGGTGATCCTGGACTGCGTGATGACCTTCTTCGGCTCAGCGGCCAATGATGCCGCCTTCAACGCCTGGGTCACCGACGTTACCACCGTGGACAACCGGGGTCGGGTGGAAACGGTGCTGGCGGCCATGCCGCTGCTGGCCATGCTGGTGGTGTTCGGCGCTCTGGACGGTCTCACCCAGAGCGGACGGTGGAGCGCCTTTTTCCTGGTAGTGGGGGGCATCACCTGCGCCGGGGGCCTGCTGGGGCTGGTGCTGCTCCGGGAGCCGGAGGTGAAGCGTCCGGCAGGTGAGTCGTACTTCAGCAACATCGTTTACGGGCTGCGGCCCAGCGTGGTAAAGACAAACCCCTTGCTGTATCTCTCGCTGCTGTGTCTGGCCATCTATTCCATGTCCCAGCAGGTGTACATGCCCTATCTCCTTATCTATATTCAGCGTTTTCTGGGCATCACCGATTACACCTTCCTGCTGGCAGGAGTGCTGCTGCTCAGCTCCGCCCTCTCGGTGGCGGCGGGCCGTGTGGTGGACCGGTGGGGCAAGCTCACCAGTCTGACACCTGCTGCCGCCGTAGCTCTGGCGGGCTTGCTGGCCATGTTCTTCGCCCGGAGTCAGGGAACGGTGTTGGTGGCCGGAACGGTGATGCTGGGAGGCGGCATGGTGACTTCCGCCTGCTGTCAGGGCCTTATCCGGGACTATACCCCGGCGGGCATGGCCGGACGGTTCCAGGGCATCCGCATCCTCTTCCAGGTGCTGCTGCCCATGGTCACCGGGCCCTACATCGGCGTGGCGGTGATCGGCAACACCGGGGTGACCTATGAGGAGCTGGGCACCGTCAAGCAGGTGCCTACGGCACAGATCTTTCTGGCGGCGGCAGTGGTGTTGCTGCTGCTGGCTATACCCATCCATCTTCTGCGGCGCAGGGAAGGGAGGAGCGCAGGATGAAAAAACTCTATACCCCCTGGGGGGAGCGGCTGGACAAAGCTTGTCCGCTGCCGGAATATCCCCGGCCCCAGCTGCGCCGGGAGAGCTACTATAACCTCAACGGCCTGTGGGAATATACCTGGCAGGATCAGCAGGGGGAGACATTGGGGGAAGGGGAGATCCTGGTGCCCTTCTCCCCGGAGAGCCTGCTGTCCGGCTGCGATTTCCAGCTGCTGCCGGGGCAGACCCTGCGCTACCGCCGGAGCTTTACCCTGCCGGAAGGCTTCCGCCGTGACCGGGTGCTGCTGCATTTCGGCGCCGTGGATCAGAGCTGCCGGGTGTGGGTGAACCATCAGGAGGCGGGGGGCCACGAGGGGGGCTATCTCCCCTTTACCCTGGACATCACGGAGCTGCTTCGAGAAGGGGAAAACCTGCTGGAGGCAGCGGTGCAGGACGCTGTGGACGGCGGCGTCCACAGCTACGGCAAGCAGCGTCTGCGCCGGGGCGGCATCTGGTACACCGCCCAGAGTGGTATCTGGCAGACGGTGTGGATGGAATCCGTGCCGGACAACTACATCACCGCCCTGGAGCTGACGCCGGATCTGGACGGCGGACGGCTTTGCTGGCGTGTCCATGCACCACAGGCCCAGGGGGCTGTGGTGACGGTATGGAAGGAAGGCCAGCTGGTGGCCAAAAACCAGGCGGATGAAGAGGGGCGGGGCTCCACGCCCATCCCCCGGGAGCTGCTGCGTACCTGGAGCCCGGAAGATCCCTTCCTGTACGACCTCACGGTGGAGCTTCCCGGCGGCGACCGGGTGGAGAGCTATTTCGGCATGCGGAAATTCTCCGTCATGGAGTACCGGGGCCGGAAGGTGCTGGCGCTGAACAACCAGCCCTATTTCCACCACGGCGTGCTGGATCAGGGCTACTGGTCCGATGGACTTTACACGCCGCCCAGCGACGAGGCCATGATCTGGGACATTCAAACCATGAAGGACATGGGCTTCAACGTGCTGCGCAAGCACATCAAGATCGAGCCCATGCGCTGGTACTATCACTGCGACCGGCTGGGGGTCATCGTCTGGCAGGACATGGTGTCCGGCGGCGACAATTTCAGACCCCTGTACACCCAGGTACTGCCCTTTGCCGGGTTCCATGTACGGGACAAGGCGTCCGGCCGGTTCGGGCGGGGGAACCCAGCCACCTGCAGGCAGTTTCTTGCCGATGCCCACGAAACGGTGCGGCACCTTTACAACTGCGTATCGCTGGGGCTGTGGGTGCCCTTCAACGAGGGCTGGGGGCAGTTTGACGCCCTGGAGGTGTGCCGCCGGGTGCGGCAGCTGGATAGTACCCGGCCCATCGATCACGCCAGCGGCTGGCACGATCAGGGGGGCGGCGATCTCAAGAGCCGACACGTATATTACCATCGGGCGAAGCTGAAAAACGACGGACGGCGGGTCCTGGCTCTGACGGAGTTCGGCGGCTACAGCCTGCCGGTACCGGGACACATCAGCACCGACCGCAAGTTCGGCTACCGGGTCTATCAGGACCGGGAGCGGTGGATGGATGCTGTGGAAAAGCTTTATGAGCGGGAGGTTCTGCCCATGGTGGCCCAAGAGGGATTGGCTGCCGCCATCTATACCCAGCTGAGCGATGTGGAAGATGAGATCAACGGCCTGGTGACCTATGACCGCCGGGTGGTGAAAGCGGCGCCGGAGCGGATGGCGGCCATTGCCCGCTCTCTCCGGCAGGAAGGAAGGTGAGAAGTTATGGGACACGTTCCCCAGGGGGCCACGGCACAGCTGCAGCTGCTGCCTTTCCGTGAGGCTCTGGAAGCGGCGCTGCAGCCGGCGGCGGACTATGACGTGGCACGCTGGCTCTCTGTACCCAACACCTATGGCGAATACCGGTACGTGCTGGGGACCCGGGGGGAAAAGCCCCTGATCTGCATGGGCATCAATCCCTCCACCGCCGCACCGGATGCTCTGGACAACACCCTCAAGTCCGTGGAGCGCATTGCTCTGGCCAACGGCTATGACAGCTTCCTGATGTTCAATGTCTATGCCCAGCGCTCCACCGATCCGGACAGCATGGAGCGGCAGTGCAATCCGGCGCTGCACCGGGAGAATCTGGAGGCGCTGGACTATCTCCTCTCCTGCAGCCCTCAGCCTGCCGTGTGGGCGGCCTGGGGAGCCATCATCGAAAAGCGGGGGTATCTGCGCACCTGCCTCATGGATGAGATCGCCCTGAGCCGCCGGCACAACGCACGGTGGTTCACCGCCGGGCCCATCTCCAAAAAGGGACATCCCCACCATCCCCTGTATCTGCGCAAAGACGCCGCCCTGGATCCCTTTGACCCGGAGCGGTACTGCCGGGAGATCCTGGGCGGCGTATGAGCATTATGTAAGGACCCATTGCAGCAGCAGCAAAAGACCCAATCCCGGCAGACCCAGGATGCCGATGAGGATGGCGTTGAAAAAATTTAAGCCCAGCGAGATGCCGCTGACTGCCGCCGTGACATTCAAAAGCCACAGGGCACAGAAGCCCAGCAGGGCGTTGATGCCCAGGCGCAAGGCGATCTTCAGCGGCGCTGAGAAAAGGCGCAGAGCGGCCACCACCAGAAAGACGATGACCAGCCCCAGCGCCAGTTTTTCTACAAGTGACATGGATTCCCTCCCTTCATGGCGGCTGCGGCCACACAGGGCTCCGTCTGCCGGGATACTTCCGGGACGTCTGCCGCCGGGACGGAGAGCTCCTTGTAGCGCCGCAGAAGATAGCTGTAGCGGGCTTTCAGGGCGTTGATCTCGTACACACAGGCGTCCACCAGCTCCGGCTCGCTGACCAGATTGAACTTCTCGTACGCATCCCGCAGTGCCTGGGCGGCGGCATGGAGCTCCGTCTGCAGCTCCTGAGCAGGGGATGGATTGGATTTCTTTGCCATGATTTGCTCCCTTCCGGCACAGCTGCCTGTACCTATGTTTACGATTATTCTGGACAAATATGCCGCCGTTTAATCCCGGCGCACCAAATTTTCCCCGGGAGGTATGCCCTTTGGATCATGAAAGCTATATGCGTGAGGCGCTGAAACTGGCACGTGAGGCGGCCGGGGCCGGTGAAGTGCCGGTGGGCTGCGTCATCGTCCACGGCGACACCATCGTGGGCCGGGGCCGCAACCGCCGGGAAGAAAAGCAGGCCACGGTTTCCCACGCCGAGATGGAGGCCATCGCCCAGGCCAACCAAGCACTGGGCTCCTGGCGCCTGGAGGAGTGCCGGCTGTATGTGACGCTGGAGCCATGCCCCATGTGCGCCGGAGCCATCCTCAACGCCCGGATCCCCTGGGTATACTACGGGGCCCGGGACCGGGCCATGGGCGCCTGCGGCGGGGTGCTGAATCTCTTTATGGAGGCGTTTCCACACCGGCCGGCTCTGGTGGGCGGTATTCTGGAGGAGGAGTGCCGGCAGGTGCTGTCAGATTTCTTCAGCCGCCTCCGGATTTAATACTTTTTTAATATTTATGACAGAACTTTTGTAACAACCCCTTGGTATCCTATACTTGCAAGAGACAAGAACTTTTTTCATCAATCTTCCTACCATCGTAAGCGGAGGGCCGGTATCGGTTCTCCGCTTCATGGTTTTTATGGGCATGAAGGGGACAGGCCTGCCATAGAATGAGAAAAACACTTGGCAGGGAGATGAGATCATGCGTTATTGTGTGGCAGCCACCCTTCTGGTTCTGGCACTGCTGTTCGGGCTGCCGTGGCTGACGGCCGAGGCGCCGGAGGTGCCCGGCGGGGAAGATCCGGAGGAACCTCCGGTCTCCGTGGACGGTGATGTGGTGCTGAAGGTCTGGGACGGCAGCGCCGTGCAGGAGATGACGGTGGCGGAGTACCTACCGGGAATGGTCCGGGGAGAGATGCCCGCCTCCTTTGAAATAGAAGCCCTGAAGGCCCAGGCGGTGGCGGAGCGTACTTACCTTTATTACAAACTGGAGACCGGCGGCAAGGCCAATCATCCCGACGCCGACGTATGTATGTCCCCGGACTGCTGCACCGCCTACAGCTCGGCGGAGCAGTCGGCGGAAAGGTGGGGGGACAAGGCGGAGGAATACGAGCAGCGCATCCAGACGGCGGTGCAGGAAACCGACGGACTGGTGATGCTCTACAACGATGAGCCCATTCTGGCGGCCTTCCATTCCTCCTCCGACGGCATCACCGCCAATTCCGGGGATGTATGGGTGAAGGATCTGCCCTATCTCACCAGTGTGGCCAGTCCCGAAACCGGAGACACCGTGCCCAACTACTACAGCGTCAAGACCCTGACTGCCCAGGAGTTTCAGGAGACCTTTACCAAGGCCTATCCCCAGGCCCAGTTTTCCGACGATCCCCAGCAGTGGATCACCGGGGCGGTGCACAACGATTCGGCCCGGGTGGAGACGGTGAACATCGGCGGCATCACGGTGGAGGGGACGGAGGTGCGGACCATCTTCGGCCTGCGCTCGGCTTCCTTTACCACCGAGGCGGATGCGGAATCTGTCACCTTCCGGGTCACAGGCTTCGGACACGGCGTGGGCATGAGCCAGTACGGCGCCAACGAGCTGGCCCGGCAGGGCAAGACCTGGAAGGAGATCCTGGAGTGGTACTATACCGGCGTGAGCATTGAAACCTACCGGCCGTAGACTGTACAAATCCGGGGCAATGTGCTATGATAAAGCTGGCGAAATTTACAGAATGTTCAGGAAAGACCTGACAGAGCGGGTATAATACCAGATAATAGAACCGGAAATTCGCAAATGAGCGGGAGGATGTGTCATGGCACGCAATATTTTGGTGGTGGAAGATGATCGGAACATCTCCAATCTGATCTGTATGTATATGGAAAAAGAGGGCTTCGAGGTACGGGTGGCCTATGACGGCGGCAAGGCGGTAGAGGAGTTCGACAAGCAAAAGCCGGACCTGGTGCTGCTGGACATCATGCTGCCGGTGCTGGACGGCTGGGCTGTATGCGCCCATATCCGGGAAAAGGCCAAGACCCCCATCATCATGCTCACGGCCAAAAGCGAGGTCAATGACCGCATCACCGGTCTGGAGATGGGAGCTGACGACTATGTGGTCAAGCCCTTTGAGATGAAGGAGCTCATGGCCCGGATCAACGCCGTGCTGCGCCGCACCGAGATCCCCGACGATACCCGCAAGCGGCTGACCTTCGACAAGCTCATCATCGATCTGGACAGCTACGAGCTGACGGTGGACGGCAAGCAGGTGGATACGCCCCCCAAGGAGCTGGAGCTTTTGTACCATCTGGCCTCCACCCCCAACCGGGTGTATACCCGCAACCAGCTGCTGGATGAGGTCTGGGGCTTTGACTATTTCGGCGATTCCCGGACGGTGGATGTGCACATCAAGCGTCTGCGAGAAAAGGTGGAGAACGTATCGGACCAGTGGGCCCTGAAAACCGTATGGGGCGTGGGCTACAAATTTGAAGTGAAGTAATGGCCAGAAGCAGCAAGAAATTTCACAGCCTGTACTGGCAGCAGTTTTTCCTCACCGCAGGGCTGGTGCTGCTGACTATGGTGCTGCTGGGCGTATCCTTCTTCGCCCTGAGCTACAACTATACCCTCTCCGAGCGCCGGGAGGAGATGCGGACCCGTGCGGGGCTGGTGGCCCGGATCTCTGTGGAGTATCTGAAGCAGGGTACTCCGGAAACGGTGCAGGAGGATCTGCGGGACATGGCGGGCGTGGCCGCCCTGATGAGTGATGTGAACTTCCTCATCTGCAACGAAAAAGGACAGGTGCTGCTGACCTCCGATGAGCGGCTGGTGGGCCAGGTGGTGACGCTGCCGGAAGACCTGATGGCAGATGTGCTGCAGAAGGGCGTATACGAGGGCGCCAACAGCCTGGGCGTCTATGAACGGCGCCAGGAAGTGGTGGGCGTACCGGTGGTGGATACCGACGGATCCGTAGTAGGCGTGGTGGTGGCAGTCAACGAGACCACGGAACTCATGGAAATGTGGCGTTCCTTTGTGGGCCTCTTCTTCGCCGCTTCCACCATGATCCTGCTGGTGTCCTTTGTGGCCACCTCCTTCATCGCCATGCGGCAGATCCAGCCGCTGCAGGAGATGGTACACGCTACCCGTGCCTACGCCGCCGGGGAATTTGACGTGCGCATCGACACGGAGGGACTCAGTGACGAGATCGGGGAGCTGGCGGTGTCTTTCAACACCATGGCCGATTCCCTGGCAGAGACGGAGCGGCAGCGCCATGACTTTATTGCCAACGTCTCCCATGAGCTGAAAACCCCCATGACTACCATTGCCGGCTACACCGACGGTATCCTGGACGGTACCATCCCGCCGGCCAAGGAGCGGCAGTACCTCCAGATCATCTCCGACGAGAGCCGGCGGCTCAGCCGTCTGGTGCGGCGGATGCTGGATATCTCCCAGATCCAGTCCAAGGAGATGAAAAAGACGGAGTTCGATATCTGCGAGAGCATGCGTCTGGCGCTTCTGAGCATGGAACAGCGGATCTTGCAGCGGGAACTGGATGTGGAAGCGCAGATCCCTGACGATTCCGTGCTGGTGCTGGGGGACAATGACCTCATCACTCAGGTGATCTACAACCTGCTGGAAAATGCCACCAAGTACGCTACCCCCGGCTCCACGCTGTACCTGGGGCTCACCTGCAACGATGAGAAGGCCGTCATCACCGTGCGCAACCACGGTCAGACCATCGCTCCGGAGGAGATCCCGCTGCTGTTTGAGCGGTTCCATAAATCCGACAAATCCCGCAGCGTGGACAAGGACGGATACGGCCTGGGACTGTATGTGGTCAAGACCATTCTTGAGCAGCACAAAGAGCGCATTACCGTCACCAGCGAGGACGGTGTCACGGCCTTTACCTTTACGGTACAGCTGGCCCATATCACCGCTCCGGAGACGGATAAAAAGCATTGAGAGGATAGAACATGTTGGAAGAAAAGAGAGAAACCGGCGAGCCCCGGGAGATTGTCTCCCGGTATGTTCCCGGCAGGAAGGAAGGTCCCGAGGTGGTCAGCCGGTATACCCAGCCCGGTCCGCTGCCCCAGCGTCTGCTCCGGCAGGAGCAGACGGCAGAGACGCAGCAACCGGTGCGCCGACGCAGCCGCCGCGGCCTGTGGATCTTTCTGGGCTGTCTGGGGGCGCTGGTGCTGGTGGTGGTCATCGCCCTGGTGGCGGTGAGTCTGGACGGAACCCGGGTAGAATTGCCCGAGGACGGTGATGCCAGCAGCATCATTGATATTTTCCATGAAGAAAAGACCACCATTCCCCAGACACCGGGTGATCCCAATGCGCCGCTTCAGATCAGCAGCGAGCACGGACCGGAACTGACGGCCCAGCAGCTGTACGCAGAGGTGAATCCGTCGGTGGTGGCGGTGGTGGCCATTGAAGGAGAGGGCGCTTCCGTAGGTACGGGCGTCATCATGACCTCCGACGGCTACATCATCACCAACGCCCATGTGATTTCCGGGGGCAGCAGCTGCTGGATCGCCCTGGATACCGGCGTTACCTATGACGCCTTGCTGGTGGGCTATGACGCCCAGCAGGATCTGGCGGTACTCAAAGCCGTAGATGCCCAGAATCTCCCTGCCGCAGAATTCGGGGATTCCGATCAGGTACGGGTGGGAGATACGGTGTATGCCATCGGCAATCCCCTGGGTCTGGAGCTCCGGGGCACCCTCACCAACGGCATCATCTCGGCGGTGAACCGGGCGGTGGAAATGGACGGCAATTCCATGACGCTGCTGCAGACCAATGCCGCCCTGAACAGCGGCAACTCCGGCGGTCCCCTCATCAATGCCTACGGACAGGTCATCGGCATCAATGTGATGAAGATGACCGGCGTGGGGGATGAACAGGAGGGCACTGTGGAAGGCCTGGGCTTCGCCCTGCCCATTACGGATATGGCGGCGGTGGTGGACGACATCATGACCTATGGCTACTTCCGGGGCAACCCCACCATCGGCGTGGAGGTGCAGACGGTAGCCACGGAGGATGGCACCGCTGTGGTGGTGCGCAGCGTTACGCCCCTCTCCGGTGCCCGGAAAGCCGGTGTGCAGGTGGGTGACATCATCCTGGAGGCCAACGGCGAGAAGGTGGAGCTGACAGAGGATCTGCTTCGTGTGCGCCGTACCCTGGGCGTAGGGGACACGCTGCGCCTGACGGTACAGCGGGGCGATGAGATCCTGGTGCTGGACGTGGTGCTGCAGTCCGATCGGGACTGACTGAAAAGCAGCGGGCTTCCTATTTCGGAGGGAAAGAAAGTGTGAAAGGAAACCGTCAGGGTTTCCTTTCACGTTTAATCAGAACACTTTTCAAAACCTCTGGCGTTTTGAAAAGTGCCTTAGCCTGGCGGAGTATCTTTCCGCCAGGCTAAAAGCGCACGAAATGTGCGCTTTTTTTCTGTAAAGTCCCGGAACTCGTTTGACGGGGAGGCCGTTTGCGTGCTATCATAATTCGACAAGTGTTTCATTCCGGAGGAGAAGATCGTGGAAGTATTATACTGGCTGGAGGGAATCCGCTGCGGCGTGCTGGATGTGCTGTTTTCCCTCATCACCTATCTGGGCAGCGAGACGCTGTTCATCGCCATCGCCATTGTGGTGTTCTGGTGCGTGGGGAAAAAGCAGGGGTATTATCTCATGACGGTGGGCTTTTTCGGCACGGTGGTCAATCAGTTTCTCAAGCTGATGTTCCGGATCCCCCGGCCCTGGGTCCAGGACCCGGAGTTTACCATCGTAGAATCTGCCCGGGCGGAAGCTACCGGCTATTCCTTCCCCAGCGGACATACCCAGAACGCTGTGTCGGTGCTGGGGTGCCCTGCCCGGTTCAGCCATAACACCAAGCTGCGGATCGTCTTTGTAGTTCTGATTCTGCTCACGGGTCTGTCCCGGATGTATCTGGGGGTCCATACCCCGCTGGATGTGGGGGTTTCCCTGGTGGTGGGCACCGTACTGGTGCTGGGTCTGTATCCCTTCTTTGAAGACGGCGAAGCCCATCCTCGGCGGATGTATATCGCTATGGGAGCGCTGGCTTTCTGTGCGGCGCTGTATGTGCTGTTTGTGGAGCTCCACGCCTGGCCGGCGGATATCGATGGGGAGAACCTGGCTTCCGGTATCAAGAACGGCTATCTGGTGCTGGGCTGCAGCGTGGGTATGCTGCTGACCTGCTATCTGGAACGAAAGTACATCCGGTTTGACGTCAAGGGATCTCTTGGCTGTCAGATCGGCAAGGTGGTGCTGGGGCTGGCAGTGGTTCTGGCCCTGAAAGCGGGGCTCAAGCCGGTGTGTCTGGCCATCTTCGCCGGGCATGAGGCTGCCACCGCTCTGCGCTACTTCCTGCTGGTGCTGTTTGCCGGCTGCGTCTGGCCTTTGACCTTCCCCTGGTTTGCCAAGGGCTGCCCCATGAAGCGCTGGGTAAAGCGGCTTTTGAAGGTCCTGCTGGCGGTGGTGGTGGCGTTGGCGCTGCTGGCGGGCTACCTCTACTGGGAGGTTACCCGGGATACCAAGGATACGCCCATTGCCACGGACAACGCGGAAAACAGCCTCATCACACCCCTGGGTACCACCATGCTCTCCGGCCATCGGGCTGGCGGCGGCATCGCTCCGGAAAATACCATGATGGCCCTGAAAAACTGTGTGGAGAGCACAGAATATCAACTGGATATCTTTGAGTTTGACCTGCACCTCACAGCCGACAACGTGCTGGTACTGCTCCATGATGAGACCCTGGACCGTACCAGCGATGCGGCAGAAGTGTTCGGCACCGAAGGCGTGAAGGTAGGAGACAAGACCTTCGATGAGCTGAAGAAGCTGAACATGGGCGCCAAGTTCGTGGATAAGGACGGACAGATGCCCTATGCGGACCTTCAGAAAGCAGAGGTACCGGAGGACCTGCGGATCATCAGTCTGGAGGAGGCCCTTACCTATCTGGAGCAAAGCGGCAGCTTCCGCTATATCATTGAGATCAAAAACAGCGGTGACGACGGCCGCCGGGCTGCCGACGAGCTGTATGAGACCCTGGTTTCCTTCGGCGCTCTGGACCGGGCTGTGGTGGGTACCTTCCACAACGAGATCACGGAGTATATGGATACCACCTATCCCGACATGCCCCGCAGCGCCGGATTCGATGAGTGCATTCAGTTTTACATCATGTCGCTGCTGAACTGGCCGGCAGGGGAAGATACCTTCCGGTTCGTGGCGCTGCAGATCCCCACAACCGACTATGTGGTGAATCTGGGTACCTCCCGGGTCATCAACTATGCCCACCGCAACAACATCGCCGTGCAGTACTGGACCATCAACGATCCTCAGGAGATGGAGCGGCTGCAGTCCATCGGCGCCGATGCCATCATGACCGATGTGCCCGACCAGGCCGGCGTGCTGGTACAGCCGTAAAAAAGAATAAGTTTACATAAAAAATGAGCGCAGGATCTGCGCTCATTTTTTCTTGTGCCGGCACTGCCAAAGGGTCACGAGGCCCGCCAGCAGCAGATACAGGCCGAACAGTTTTTCCAGGGCGGCAGCGTCCACCGCTGCGCCCAGCCAGGCCGCCGCAGCCGCCGCCGGAATCCCGGCGGCGGCTGCTTTTACCGCCGAGGGACGGTCCAGCAGACCGCTTTTCCGGTGATACACCAGACCGGCTCCTGCGGCGGGCAGGAAATACAGCAGGTTGATGCCACGGGCGGTGACCGGATCCACCTGCAGCAGCAGCGTCATCACCAGAAGAAGCAGTGTGCCGCCGCCTACGCCCCAGGCGGAGAGGATGCCGGTGGCAAAGCCTGCCAGCAGCGGAAGGAAAAAGTCCGTCACAACAGATACCGCACGCCGCCGTAGATCAAAAAGGCGGCAAAGAGACGCCTGAGCCAGATCACCGGCACCCGACCCATCAGCCGTCCGCCCACGGCGCCGCCGGCCAGGCCGCCTAGGAGATAGGGAAGGGCAGCCATCAGGTCCAGCCGGCCCCGAAAGAAATAGATCAGGGTGGAGAGCATGCAGATGGGCAGCATGATGGCGGTGGAAGTGGCAAAGGCCTTCTTCTCGTCAAGACCGCACCAGCCTGTCAGCAGCGGCAGCAGCACCATGCCGCCTCCGCCGCCCAAAAGGCCATTGACAGTCCCTGCGGCAGCGCCGCTGACGGAAAGCCGCAGACCCTTTTTCACGGGTCTATGACCTCCTTACCGGGATCGGGGCAGTCCGGCACCCGTTCACTGCATCTTCTGAAAGCTGCGGCAGTCGGTGCACTGGTCCATGGAAGGATTGGTCTCGTGGGTGCCCACCTGGATGGTGCTCAGACCGCAGTGGTCCACGTCCTTGCAGTGATGGGCGCAGCTGGTCACAGAGCATTTGATGGATGCATTGGGGGTGCAGCTGCAGCCGTTGTTGGTACGATTGGTGTTCATAATCGGTTCCTCCTATCACAAAAATCGACAGGCACAAATGCGCCTGTCGATAGTATGTCCCGGAGAAGGACCGTTATGCGATGGGTTATATCCCCAGCAGTGCTGTGGCCAGCAGGAAGTAGATAATCAGGCTGGAGGCGTCCACGATGGTGGTGATGAGAGGACTGGCCATCACCGCCGGGTCCAGGCCGATTTTCTGGGCCAGGATGGGCAGGCTGCAGCCCACGCATTTGGCAAAAACCACCACAAAGAAAATCGTCAGGCACACCACCAGGCATACCGGCAGCGTTACCTCCGGATTCTGCATCAGCCAGCGGTCAATGAGCAGCATCTTTACAAAATTGGCTGCAGCCAGACACACGCCGCACAGCACCGAGACCCGCAGCTCTTTCCACAGAACCTGCAGAATATCGGAAAAGTCCACCTCGTCCAGGCTCAAGGCACGGATCACCGCCACCGAGGCCTGGGAACCGGAGTTACCGCCGGTGCCGGAGAGCATGGGAATATAGGCGTTGAGCACCAGACAGGCCGCCAGCGCCTCCTCATTCACCGTCAGGATCATGCCGGTGAAGGTGGCTGAGAGCATCAGGATCATCAGCCAGGGCAGACGGGCTTTCCAGGTATCGAAAATGCCGGTGCGCAGATACGGGCGGTCCGAGGGCAGCATGGCCGCCATCTTTTCAAAGTCCTCCGTGGTGGCCTCTTCGATGACGTCCATGGCGTCGTCGAAGGTGATGATGCCTACCAGGCGGCTTTCCAGATCCACGATGGGCAGGGCCAGCAGGTCGTATTTACTCAGAGCCTGGGCCACGTCCTCCTTATCCTCCATGGTGGAAGCGTACACCACGTTGGGGTCCATGAGATCGCCGATGAGATCATCTTCATCCGCCAGCAGCAGGTCCCGCACCGACAGGGCGCCCAGCAGCTTGCGCTGGGGGTCCGTAACGTACAGGATGTTGATGGTCTCCATATCCCCGCCGATGCGGCGGATGCGCTTGAAAGCGTCCGCCACCGTCATGTCTTTTTTCAGCGACAGAAACTCCATGGTCATCATGGAGCCTGCCGAGTCCTCCGGATACTGCAGGATCTCGTTGAGGGACCGGCGCATCTCCGGGGCGGCACGGTCCAGGATCCGGATCACCACGCTGGCGGGCATCTCCTCAATGATGCCGGCGGCGTCGTCCAGATACAGCTCGTCCAGCACTTCCTTCAGCTCCGTGTTGGAAAAGCCGTTGATGAGCATTTCCTGACTGTCGCTCTCCAGCTCCACGAATACCTCTGCCGCCAGCTCCTTGGGCAGCAGACGGTACATAAGGGGCATATAGGCGGTATCCGATTCTTCCAGCAAAATGGCGATATCCGCCGGTTCCAGCGGCAGAAAGAGATCCCGCAGCGCCGCATAGGATTTGCTTTTCACCAGAGCTTCCACCTGCTCCAGCAGCCCGGCCAGCTGTTCGTCACGATCTACCATGCGGAATCCCTCCTTTGCTGTAAAAATAAAAATCCACAACCCCTGATGCCGGCAAGGTGTTGTGGAGAACATTGACAATCCGCCCTGTGGGCAGACCGATCCCCGTTACAAGCTTTAGCATCGCCGGGCGGTGAAACTGCATTAGATGATACCTTGTGTTCGATATCGCCTGTTCAAACCCTCTCATGGTGTCTCCACCATTTCGCGGCAGCAGTCCGTATCCCAGCGGTAGCCTTACCTACCGGAGCCTGTATATCATTGCAACACAACTATAGTATGCCAAAAATTTTGGCGTGTCAAGTCGCTGACAAGACTTTTTCTCCGGTAAAAAACGCTGATGGCGGCATGGATTGGGTTCCGTGGCGCAGGGCAAAGAACTGCTTGTGGAATGAGACGTTTTTGTGGTATACTATTAAATTGACAAAAAGCGATTTTGTTGCCCGGAAAGGGCGGAAAAGAGGTGAGGGGAATGGGGCTCCATGACGGACACAGAGCCAGGAAAAAGCAGCAATACCGCAAGGCCGGACTGGATCAGTTTGCCGACCATGAGGTATTGGAACTGCTGCTGTTTTTCGCCATTCCCCGGCGGGACACCAATGAGACTGCCCACCGGCTGCTGGAGCGGTTCGGCTCCCTCTACGGCGTGTTCCACGCACCCACGGAGGAACTGCAGAAGGTAGAAGGCGTGGGTGAGCAGGCGGCACTGCTGCTGACGCTGGTGCCCAAGGCCGCCCAGCGGGGCTTTGAGGACACGGCCCCCGACCAGATCATCTCCTCCGTGGACAGCGCCGGCGCCTTTTTCCGCAGGCTGCTCCAGGGCGAGCGCCGGGAGGTGCTCTATCAGGTATGTCTGGACGCCAAGGGAAAGGTCCGCAGCCACAAGCGGCTGTCCGCCGGGACGGCGGCCATGGCGCCGGTAAACGTCCGGGAAGTGGTGGAAAACGCACTCCATGCCGACGCCAGCGCCGTACTGCTGGGGCACAACCATCCCAGCGGCGTGGCCCTGCCTTCCGCTGAGGACTGTCAGGTGACGCTGCAGATCCAGCAGGCCCTGCAGACCCTGGGCATCCGGCTGGCGGATCACATCATCGTGGCGGACAACGATTTCGTGTCCATGGCACAAAGCGGCCTGCTGCTGTGAGGCGGGCCAGACAGGAGCAAAGCATATGCCTGATTTCAAAGTAGTTTCTCCCTATGAGCCTTCCGGCGACCAGCCGGAGGCCATTGATACCCTGGCCCGGGGCCTGGAAGCGGGATTGCGGGAGCAGGTGCTGCTGGGCGTTACCGGCAGCGGCAAAACCTACACCATGGCCAAGGTCATCGAGCGGCTGCAGCGCCCCACGCTGGTGCTGGCCCACAACAAGACCCTGGCGGCTCAGCTGTGTGAGGAGTTCCGGGAGTTTTTCCCCAACAACGCTGTGGAGTATTTTGTCTCCTACTACGACTACTATCAGCCGGAGGCCTATATTCCCCACACCGACACCTATATCGAAAAGGACGCCTCCACCAACGAGGAGATCGACCGGCTGCGGCTGAGCGCTACCTGCTCACTGCTGGAGCGGCGGGATGTCATTGTGGTGGCGTCGGTGAGCTGCATCTACGGTCTGGGCGAGCCTGACGACTTCGCCAAGATGATGATCTCCCTGCGGCAGGGCATGGAATACGACCGGGATCAGCTGCTGCGGCGGCTGGTGGAGATCCGGTATGAGCGCAACGACGTGGATTTCCACCGCAACACCTTCCGGGTACGGGGGGACACGGTGGAGCTGTATCCCGCCTATTACAAGGACCGGGCCATCCGGGTGGAGTTTTTCGGCGATGAGATCGACCGCATCACCGAGTTCCAGCCTGTCACGGGGCAGGCCAACCGGACGCTGCAGCACATCGCCATCTATCCCGCCAGCCACTACGTGACGCCCCGGGACAAGATGGAGCTGGCCATTCAGGAGATCCGCAGGGAGCTGGAGGAGCAGGTCCGGTATTTCGAGGACAACGGCAAGCTCATCGAGGCCCAGCGCATCCGGCAGCGGACGGAGTACGACATGGAGATGATGATGGAGCTGGGCTACTGCTCCGGCATTGAGAACTATTCCCGGATCATCTCCCAGCGTCCGGCGGGCTCGGCACCCATGACGCTGCTGGACTTCTTCCCGGAGGATTTCATCCTCTTTGTGGACGAGAGCCATGTGACGCTGCCTCAGGTCCGGGCCATGTACAACGGCGACCATGCCCGGAAAAAGAGCCTGGTGGAGTACGGCTTCCGGCTGCCCTGTGCTTTTGACAACCGGCCGCTGAAGTTCGAGGAGTTCGAGCAGCGGTTTTCCCAGGCGGTCTACGTCTCCGCCACCCCCGGCGACTACGAAAAGCAGCACGCCGATCAGACGGCGGAGCAGGTGATCCGGCCTACGGGGCTTCTGGACCCGGAGGTGGAGGTGCGGCCCGTTACCGGACAGATGGACGATCTGGCCGAAGAGATCCGCATCCGGGCGGAGAAGAACGAGCGGGTGCTGGTGACCACCCTCACCAAGCGCATGGCGGAGGATCTTACCGCCCATTTCCGCACCAACGGCATCCGGGTGCGGTATATGCACAGCGATGTGGCGGCCCTGGAGCGGATGGAGATCATCCGGGATCTGCGGCTGGGAGAGTTCGACGTGCTGGTGGGCATCAACCTGCTGCGTGAAGGTCTGGACCTGCCGGAGGTGAGTCTGGTGGCCATTTTGGACGCCGACAAGGAAGGCTTCCTCCGCAGCGAGACCAGCCTCATCCAGACCATAGGCCGTGCGGCCCGGAACGCAGAGGGACGGGTGATCCTGTATGCCGACACCATCACCCCCTCCATGGCACGGGCTATGGAGGAGACGGAGCGGCGGCGCAAAAAGCAGGACGCCTACAACAAGGCCCACGGCATCGTGCCCAAGACCATCCGCAAGGATGTGCGGGAAATGGTGGAGATCTCCCACACCGCACGGGAGGCGGCGGAGAAGAGCAAGCAGAAGCTCACCGCTGCCCAGCGGCAGGAGGCCATCCGGAAACTGGAGAAAGAGATGAAGGAAGCCAGCCGGATGCTGGAGTTCGAATATGCAGCGGCCCTGCGGGATCAGATCATCGCCCTGCGGGGAGAGAAATAAGAAGGGAACACCATGGAACAAAAAGGAAGCCGCCTGCGCTCACAGCTGTGCATTCTGGCGGCAGGAGCCCTGTGGGGCATCATCGGGATCTGGAACCGGCATCTCATGGCCGGAGGGCTGTCGCCGGTATCCATTGTGCTGGTGCGGAATCTGGGAGGCGCTGCGGTGCTCTCTGCCGTGCTGGCTGTTCGGGACCGGAAGGCTTTCCGGATGGAGAAAGGGAGCCTGAAATATTTCTTCGGCACGGGCATTGTCAGCATCGTGCTCTTTACCCTGTGCTATTTTTCCTGCCAGCAGGTGTGCTCCCTGGCGCTGGCATCCATTCTGCTGTACACGGCCCCGGCCATTGTGGTGCTGCTCTCGGCCCTTTTATGGAAAGAGCCCATCACCCGCCGCAAGCTGCTGGCTCTGGCGCTGACGCTGCTGGGCTGCGCCCTGGTGTGCGGCGTATTTGCCGGGCAGCTTACCGCTACCGGCGGCGGCATCCTGCTGGGACTGGGGGCTGGATTCTTCTATGCCCTCTACAGCATCTTCGGGCGGTATGCCCTGGCAAAAAATCCGCCCCTGACGGTGACGCTGTGGACCTTCCTCGTTGCCGGGGCCGGCTCTCTGGTGCTGCTGCGGCCGCAGGAGCTGGCGGCGTTGGTACGGCAGCCGGAGCTTCTCTGGCAGGTGCTGGGGCTGGTGGTGGTATCCACCGTGCTGCCCTATCTCCTCTACAACCGGGGACTGAGCCGGGTGGAGGCGGGAAAGGCCAGCATCCTGGCCAGCGTGGAGCCGGTGGTGGCATCCTTGGCAGGCATAGCGGTATTCGGTGAGCCCATGACGGCGGCCATAGCGGCAGGAGCCGTGTGCGTGCTGGCGGGCGTGTACATTTTGAGGTGAGAGATATGGCAAAGCAGAAAACGGAAAAGACCAACGTAATGCGGATTCTGGATCAGAAGAAGATCCCCTATACCCCCCACAGCTATCCCACCGACGGAGCCATCGACGGCGTCAGTGTGGCGTCCATTCTGGGACAGGACCCCGCCTGCGTGTTCAAGACGCTGGTGGCGGTGGGCAGCAGCGGGGCGCACTATGTGTTCGATATCCCCGTGGCGGAGAGTCTGGATCTGAAAAAGGCGGCCCGGGCGGTGGGGGAGAAGTCCATCGCCATGCTGCCCCAGAAGGAGCTTCTGGGCCTGACGGGCTATGTCCACGGCGGCTGCAGCCCCGTGGGGATGAAAAAGCCCTTCCCCACGGTGTTTCACGCCACCGCAGCGGACCTGGAGACCATTCTGGTCAGCGCCGGGAAGATCGGCTGGCAGATCCAGTGCGCCCCCGGTGACCTTCTGGGGCTCATCGGCGCCGCCACGGCGGATCTCATCGTATAAAGGAGGAAAATGCCATGACGGATCAGAGCCGGGAACTGATGGAACGGTTCCCTATCCGCAAAACAGGAGAGCAGAAGGAGGCCTTCCGTGCCTGGCTTCAGTGTGTGCTGCGGGAGACAGGAAAAACGCCCCGGGTGGAGCAGGCGGGCAAGCTCATCAAAAGCCACAACGTGGTGCTGGGCGATCCCGACACCGCCAAGGTGCTGCTGACGGCCCACTACGATACCTGCTCTGTGCTGCCCATTCCCAATTTCATCACCCCCAGGAGCCCGGTGTGGTTCCTGCTCTATCAGCTGCTGATCGGCGTGGTGATGTTTATGGCTGCGTTCCTGCTGGGCTATGCCGGTGTGTGGCTGTGGGAGCGGGCCGGTGTATCGGATGGGGTGGGGATGATCCTGACCTTCCTGATGGTATACGCTGTGCTCCTTTTCATCATCTGGTGGATGATGGGGGGCGGAAAGGCCAACCGCCACAACGCCAACGATAACACCAGCGGCGTGGTGACGCTGCTGGAACTGGCTTTGGCCATGACGCCGGAGCAGCGGCAGCAGGTATGCTTCGTGTGGTTTGACAACGAGGAAAAGGGCCTTTTTGGCTCCGCCGCCTTTGCCAGGGCCCATCCCCGGGCCAAAAAGGAGGCCTTGGTGCTGAACTTTGACTGCGTAGGGGATGGCCCCCATATCCACTTCTTCCCAGGCAAAAAGGTGAAGCGTGACCGCCGGGTCATGGCGCAGCTGCAGAATTGCTGGCAGCCGGAAGGGGACCGGACGGTGACGGTGGTGGAGGGCTTCGGCCTGTATCCCTCCGACCAGCGGGCCTTCGGAGGAGGCGTGGGTGTGTGCGCCCTGAAGCATTCGAAGATTTTTGGATATTATATGGACAGGATCCATACCGGCCGGGACACGGTGCTGCAGGAGGAGAACATCCGCCTGCTGTGCCGGGGCGCCCTGGCCCTGACAGATCAGCTGACAGAAAAGGAAACGACTCATGCAGAATGAAATTTTCATCAAAGGCGCCCGGGAAAATAACCTGAAGAACATCGACGTCACCATCCCCCGGGACAAGCTGGTGGTGATGACGGGACTGTCCGGCTCGGGCAAGTCCTCCCTGGCCTTTGACACCATCTACGCCGAAGGACAGCGGCGGTATGTGGAGAGCCTGAGCTCTTACGCCCGGATGTTCCTGGGCCAGATGGACAAGCCCGATGTGGACTACATCGAAGGTTTGTCCCCGGCCATCTCCATCGATCAGAAGACAACCAGCAAGAACCCCCGGTCCACCGTGGGCACGGTGACGGAGATCTACGACTATCTCCGGCTTCTGTGGGCCCGGGTGGGTACCCCCCACTGCCCCAAGTGCGGACGGGAGATCCGGCAGCAGACCATCGATCAGATCATCGATCAGATCCTGGCCCTGCCGGAGGGCACCCGCATCCAGATCCTGGCACCGGTGATCCGGGGCCGGAAGGGCGAGCACGCCAAGGTGCTGGAAGACGCACGGCGCAGCGGCTATGTCCGGGTCCGGGTGGACGGGAACCTCTATGAGCTGGATGAGGAGATCAAGCTGGAAAAGAACAAGAAGCACCACATCGAAGTGGTGGTGGACCGGCTCATCGTCCGGCCTGACATCCAGCAGCGGCTCACCGACTCGGTGGAGACTGCCTCCGCTCTGGCCGGGGGCATCGTGGTGGTGAATCTGCTGCGGGAAGAGCAGGATCTCACCTTCTCCCAGAACTATGCCTGCGACGCGTGCGGCATCTCCATCGAGGAGCTGACGCCCCGGATGTTTTCCTTCAACAGCCCCTTCGGCGCATGTCCCACCTGCACCGGCCTGGGTAGTCAGCTGAAGGCGGACCCCGCCCTCATCATCCCTGACGAGAATCTTTCCATCCTGGACGGCGCCATCGTGGCTTCCGGCTGGAACTCCATCCGGTCCGACGGTATCTCCCGGATGTATTTTGAGGCGCTGGCCAAGAAGTACCAGTTCTCCCTGCGCACGCCGGTGAAAGATCTGCCCCAAGCCGTGCGGCAGGTGATCCTCTATGGCACCGACGGGGAAAAGCTGGAGCTGCACTATGATCAGCCCCGGGGCAAGGGGGTTTTGTACCAGGCCTTTGAGGGCGTGGCCAACAACCTGGAGCGGCGGTATCGGGAGACCCAGAGCGATGCGGCCAAGAAGGAGATCGAGGAATACATGGCCGAGTGCCCCTGTCCTGCCTGTCAGGGCCGGCGGCTGCGGCCGGAGGCTCTGGCGGTGACGGTGGGGGAGCTGTCCATCCACGCCCTGACGGAGCTGCCGGTGGATCAGGAGCTGGAATTCTTCCAGAACCTGCATCTGACGGATACCCAGATGCTCATTGCCGCCCAGATCCTCAAGGAGATCCGGTCCCGGCTGGGATTCCTCCAGTCTGTGGGTTTGAGCTATCTTACCCTGTCCCGGTCCTCCGGGACCCTCTCCGGCGGCGAGAGCCAGCGCATCCGGCTGGCCACCCAGATCGGTTCCAGCCTCATGGGGGTGCTCTATATCCTGGATGAGCCCTCTATCGGCTTGCACCAGCGGGACAACGACAAGCTGCTGGATACCCTGCGGCATCTGCGGGATCTGGGCAACACCCTCATTGTGGTGGAACACGACGAGGATACCATGCGTGCCGCCGACTATCTCATCGACATCGGCCCCGGCGCCGGCGCACACGGCGGCCAAGTGGTAGCGGCCGGCACCCCGGAAGAGGTGATGGCCAATCCCAAGAGTCTGACGGGCCAGTATCTCAGCGGCAAGAAGTGCATCCCGGTACCCGCCCGGCGCCGGAAGGGCAACGGGCATCTCCTGACCGTCCGGGGCGCACGGGAGAACAATCTGAAAGATATCGATGTCTCCGTGCCGTTGGGTACCTTTACCTGCGTCACCGGCGTCAGCGGCAGCGGTAAGTCCTCCCTGGTCAACGAGATCATCTTCAAGCGCCTGGGGGCTGAGCTCAACCGCATGAAGACCCATCCCGGCAAGCACACCGCTATCGAGGGCATGGAGTATCTGGACAAGGTCATCAACATCGACCAGAGTCCCATCGGCCGGACGCCACGGTCCAATCCCGCCACCTACACCAATCTCTTCAACGAGATCCGCAACCTCTTTGCCGCCACCCAGGAGGCCAAGTCCCGGGGCTACGGGCCCGGGCGGTTTTCCTTCAATACCCGGGGCGGCCGGTGCGAGGCCTGCTCCGGTGACGGCATGCTGAAGATCGAAATGCATTTCCTGCCGGACATCTACGTGCCCTGCGAGGTGTGCAAGGGCAAGCGCTACAACCGGGAGACGCTGGAGGTGCGCTACAAGGGCAAGAACATCGCCGACGTATTGGACATGACGGCGGAGGAGGCCCGGGAGTTCTTTGCCCCGGTGCCCCGGATCGCCGCCATGCTCCAGACCCTGTGCGACGTGGGACTGGGCTATGTGAAGCTGGGCCAGTCCTCCACCACCCTCTCCGGCGGCGAGGCCCAGCGGGTAAAGCTGGCCACGGAGCTGGCACGGCGGTCCACCGGCAAGACCATCTATATTCTGGATGAGCCCACCACTGGCCTTCACGCCGACGACGTGGGCAAGCTCCTGACGGTGCTGCAGCGGCTGGTGGATGCCGGCAACACGGTGCTGGTCATTGAGCACAATCTGGATGTCATCAAATGTGCCGACTATCTCATCGATCTGGGCCCGGAAGGGGGCAGCGGCGGCGGTACGGTGGTATGCACCGGTACGCCGGAAGAGGTGGCGGAACATGAGGCGTCCTATACCGGACAATATCTGAAAAAATATCTGGTGCGCTGACCCATTGCCCCCTGTTCGGCATAGAATAGGGCGAGGTGATGGAGATGACGATGCTGTATGACGCCGTGATGGCCTTTCTGGCGGCGGCGGGACTGGCTGCTATCTTATGGCTGCTGGCGGGGCTGGTGCTCCGGAGCAGAAAAGAGGATCAGGCGGAAGTCGTGATCCTGCTGCCGGCCCGGGGGGCCGGGGAACGGCTGGAGCACGATGTGCGCACCGTGGAGGCCATGGCCCGGCAGCTGGGGAAGTGCACCCCGGTGCTGGTGGTGGATTGCGGACTGGACCGCAGCGGACGGCTGCGGGCCGCCATTCTGGAGAGCGCCCACGACTGCGTGGCGGTGGTGGACCGGGAGGACGTGGCGGCACATATCGTTTGAACCAAGGAGGTGAGGGCATGGAGGTGCAAGGAACGGTAGAGGGCACCGTGGAACGGCTGGTGTTTCAGAACCAGGACAACGGCTATACGGTGCTGCAGCTGCTGACGGACCAGGGCGAGCTGGTGACGGTGGTGGGCTGCATTCCCTGCGCCGGGCCCGGCGAGAGCATGACGGTCACCGGGGACTGGGTGAACCATCCTACCTACGGCCAGCAGCTGGCGGCCCAGCTGGTGGAGCGCCGGATGCCCCGGGATGAGGAGGAGATCGCCGTCTATCTGGCCAGCGGCATCGTCAAGGGCATCGGCCCGGCCACGGCCCAGCGGCTGGTGGAGCGGTTCGGCGCCGACACCCTGCAGGTGCTGGAGGAGGAGCCGGAACGGCTCACCTGTATCAAGGGCATCAGCGCCCAGAAGGCCCGGGAGATCTCCCGGGCGTTCCGGGAACTGACGGGACTGCGGCGGCTGATGGAATACATGGCCCGGTACGAGCTGCCCATGCATCTGGCCATGCAGCTCTACCGCAGCTACGGAAGCGAGGCTCTTGCACGGCTGCGGGAGGATCCCTACATCCTGTCCCGGCAGCGCTACGGCGTGGAGTTCGCCGTGGTGGACGAGATCGGACTGAGCATGGAACTGCCTGCCGATGCGCCCTGCCGGGTGGAGGCAGCCATCCTCTATGAACTGGCCTACAATATGGGCAACGGCCATGTGTTCCTGCCCCGGGAGAAGCTGGTGGCGGCAACGGCCCAGCTCATCGATGTATCCGCCGATACGGTGGAGGTGGCGCTGGACCGGCTCATCGGCCTTCACCAGGTGGTGCAGCAGCCCATTGCCAATGTGACGGGCTGCTATCTCTTCAGCTGCCATCAGGCGGAATGTCAGGTGGCGGAAAAGCTTTTGGAGCTGGTGCGGACGCCCCGGAAAACCGCCGGAGGTGTGGACAAGCTGGTGAGCCGGATGGAACGGGATCGGGGCATCGCCTATGCTCCCCAGCAGCGCCAGGCGGTGGTGCTGGCGGCAGAGCAGGGCGTGGTGCTCCTCACCGGCGGGCCGGGTACCGGCAAGACCACCGCCGTGGAGGCCATGGTGGCTCTCTACGAAAAGATGGGGCTGGAGGTGCTGCTGCTGGCGCCTACCGGCCGGGCGGCCCAGCGGCTGGGGGAGGTATGCGGTACATCCGCCCAGACCATCCACCGGGCATTGGGCATGAGCCTGGACGATTTCACCGGAGAGGTGAAGTTCCGGAAGAATGCCTCCGATCCGCTGGAGACGGACGCCGTCATCGTGGATGAGATGAGCATGGTGGATCTGGCGTTGATGAGCGCTCTGCTCACCGCCCTGCGGCCGGGATGCCGCCTGGTGATGGTGGGCGACCCGGATCAGCTGCCATCGGTAGGGGCAGGGAATGTGCTGGGGGATATCCTGCGCAGCGGCGTGGTGCCTACCGTCACGCTGCGGGAGATCTTCCGCCAGGCGGAAAAATCCGCCATCATCCGCAACGCCCATGCGGTGAACCTGGGGATGGCCCCCAATCTGGACAGCAATCAGGGGGACTTTTTCTTCCTGTGCCGCCGCAATCCCGACCGGCTGGTGCAGACGGTGGTGGAGCTGGTGAAGACCCGGCTGCCGGAGCATATGCATATCCCCAAAGAGCAGATCCAGGTGCTCACCCCCACCCGGAAAGGGGAGATGGGCACGGTACAGCTGAACCGGGCCCTTCAGGCGGCTCTGAACCCCCCTGCCAAGGATAAGCGGCAGAAGGTGTGGGGAGACGTTGTATTCCGCACCGGGGACCGGGTGATGCAGACCAAAAACAATTACGACGTGATCTGGGAAAAAGAGGACGGAACCGCCGGCAGCGGCGTATTCAACGGCGACATGGGCATCATCCGGGACATCGATCCTTCTGGTGAGCTCATCACCGTGGCCTTTGACGACCGGACGGCGGTGTATACGCCGGATCTTCTTAGTCAGCTGGATCTGGCCTATGCCGTGACGGTACATAAGGCTCAGGGCAGCGAATACCGGGCGGTGGTGCTGGTTTCGGCACCGGCGGCGCCGTCATTGATGGTGCGCAGTGTGCTCTATACCGCCATCACCCGGGCCCGGGAGCTGCTGGTGCTGGTGGGAGATGACGGCATCCCCGGCCGGATGGCAGCGGATGACCGGCGGCAGCGGCGTTACAGCGGCCTGCGCCGGCGGCTGAAGGAAGCGGGGCAGCAGGCATGAAAAGAAGCGGGAGAAGCAGCGCTCTGCTGGATCTTCTCTTTCCCCGGCGCTGCCCCTTCTGCGGCACGGTGGGCATCCGGGATTCCCTGTGCCTCAAATGCCGGGACACGCTGCCCTATACGGGCGATCTTCAGGAAGAGGACCGGGGCTTTGCCCGGTGTGCCGCGCCGCTGTACTATGAGGACGGCGTGCGCAAAGCGGTGCTGGATCTGAAATTTCACGGCAAACTGGGCGGACTGGACTGTTTTGGAGAACTCATGGCCCAATGCGCCGCCCGGCAGTTCGCCGGTGAATTCGACACCGTTACCTGGGTGCCGGTGAGCCGCCGCAGAGGCAAGCAAAGAGGCTTCGATCAGGCCCAGCTTCTGGCGGAGGCGGCCGCCGGGCACTGGCAGGTCCGGCCGGTGCCCACATTGGTCAAGACCGTGGACAACCCCGCCCAATCCAGTCTGGAAGGAGCGGAGAAACGGCGGGCCAATGTGCTGGGCGTCTATGAGCCGGTGGGAGAAAACATCTACGGACACCGTATTTTGCTGATCGATGACGTGCTGACCACCGGCGCTACCCTGGCCGAATGTGTCCGGGTGCTGCGTGAGGCAGGCGCCGCTGAGGTGCTATGTCTGACTCTGGCCAGAGTGCGGGCATAGAAGCGGGGTGCGCCGGACATCCTATCAAAAGACATGTTCCAGAGAGAATGTGTCGATTTGTGAACAAAGGATTACAAATCGTAAAATAGCGCAAATTCACTTGCAAAACGGAAAAGACACCAGTATAATAAAAATTCGGAGAACTATCTGCCCCTTTGGGGCGGCATCGGATACAAACAGAAAATGAGGTGCAGCTTATGTGTTCACTGGCAAAGGATATCGGCATTGACCTGGGTACCGCTTCGGTACTGGTCTATGTGAAGGATAAGGGTGTGGTGCTCAACGAGCCCAGCGTGGTGGCCATCGATAAAAACGACGGTCGGCTCCTGAAGGTAGGCGCTGACGCACAGGCCATGCTGGGTCGTACCCCCGGCAACATCGTGGCCATCCGGCCCCTGCGGGAGGGCGTCATCTCCGACTACGACATGACCGAGCGGATGCTCAAGGAGTTCATCCATAAGGTGGCCGGCGGCTTCCAGTTCTTTAAGCCCCGGGTCATCATCTGCGTGCCCTCCGGCATCACCGAGGTGGAAGAGCGTGCCGTCATCGACGCCGGCATCCAGGCCGGTGCACGCCGGGTCTACCTCATCGAAGAGCCGGTGGCTGCCGCCATCGGTGCAGGCATCGATATCTCCAAGCCCGACGGACACATGGTGGTGGACATCGGCGGCGGTACCGCCGACATCGCTGTGATCTCCCTGTCCGGTGTGGTGGAATCTGCTTCCATCAAGGTGGCCGGTGACCAGTTCAACGAGGCCATCGTCAAGTATATGCGCCGCAAGCACAACATCCTCATCGGTGAGCGTACTGCAGAGCTGATGAAAATGGAGATCGGCTGCGTCTATCCCAAGGAGGAAGAGGCCACCATCGAGATCAAGGGCCGCTGCCTGATGACCGGCCTGCCCAAGACCATCACCGTCACCTCCACGGAGATGATGGAGGCGTTCGAGGAGCCGGTGGAGCGGATCCTGGAGGCCATTCACGGCGTGCTGGAGCGTACCCCCCCGGAGCTGGTGGCGGATATCTCCAATAACGGCATCGTCATGACCGGCGGCGGTTCCCTGGTGGACGGCTTCGACAAGCTCATCTCCGCCCGCACCGGTATCCACACCCAGGTGGCGGAAAACGCCATCTCCTGCGTGGCCATCGGTACCGGCAAGAGCCTGGATTCCCTGAACTCCATGCAGGACGGTACGGTGAACCTGTCCCGCAGAAAGCAGATGAACTGAACAAAGCGCAATGGTGCGCTGCGGAGCCTTTGCGGGTCCGCAGCGCACTTTCCCAAAAAAACAACAGGCCGCTTCATCCGGCGGCGTGAATCGGGAGGAAGCGTTATGAAATTCTCATCCAAAGCGGAAAAGTGCCAATATTCCCCCATGCGGAAGTTCCATACCTACGCCGTCGCAGCAGAGGAAAAGGGACGGAGCATTTATCACCTCAACATCGGCCAGCCGGACATCGAGACTCCGGAGGCCTGTTTCCAGGCCGTCCGGGAGTTTGACAACCGGGTGCTGGAATATGCCCCTTCCGCCGGTATCCCGGAGCTTTTGAAGGCAGTACAGGGATACTATGACAAGCTGGGCATCCACTACGATACCGACGAGATCCTCATCACCACCGGCGGCAGCGAGGCGCTGCAGATCGCCCTCAACTGCATTCTGGACGACGGTGACGAGATCCTGATCCCGGAGCCCTTCTATCCCAACTACAACACCATGGTGGCGACCTGCGGCGGCGTTATCCGCCCCATCCCCACCACCCCGGAGGAGGGCTACCATTTCGCTGACCGGGCCAAGATCGAGGCCGGGATCAACGAAAAGACCCGGGCCATCCTCATCACCAATCCCGGAAACCCCACCGGCACCGTGCTGACGCCGGAGGAAATGCATATGCTGGCCGACGTGGCCAGGGAACATGATCTGTTCCTCATCGGCGATGAGGCCTACCGGGAGTTCGTGTATGCCGGCGAGCCCCTGCAGTCCTTCGGTTCCTGCACCGAGGCGGCGGAGAATATCGTGGTCATCGACACGGTGTCCAAGCGGTTTTCCGCCTGCGGCGCACGGGTGGGCTGTCTCATCAGCCATAACCGGGAACTGCTGGGTCTGGCCATGAAATACTGCCAGTGCCGTCTGGCGGTTGCCACCCTGGACCAGACGGCGGCAGCCGCCCTGTACAGCGTGGAAGGCGACTACTTTGCCGCCGTTCGGGAGGAGTACAAGCGCCGCCGGGATACGGTGGTCCGGAAGCTCCAGGAGATCCCCGGCGTGGTGTGCCAGTGTCCCAAGGGTGCCTTCTACCTGATGGCCGCCCTGCCGGTGGACGATGCCGACAAGTTCCAGCAGTGGCTGCTGGAGGAATTTGAGGACCACGGCGAGACGGTGATGTTTGCCCCCGGTGAGCCCTTCTATGCCACCCCCGGCAAGGGCAAAAACGAGGTGCGCATCGCCTACGTGCTGCAGCAGGAGAAGCTGGAGCGGGCCATGGATCTGCTGGCCCTGGGCATCCGGGCCTATCAGAACCGCTGAGGGCAACATATGGCTGCATTTCAGGGATATACCCAGGAAACGGTGGATTTCCTGTGGGGCATCCGGTTCAACAATGACCGGACCTGGTTTCAGGCGCACAAGGAGCAGTACCAGCGCCAGCTTCTGGAGCCTACCCGGGCTTTGGCAGAGCAGGTCTATGAGGGGCTGCGGCAGAAGCTGCCGGACGAACCCCTGCTGGTGAAGGTGTCCCGAATCTACCGGGATGCCCGGCGGCTCCACGGACGGGGACCCTACAAGGATCATCTGTGGTTTTCCGTCCGGACGGGGGATCAGGACTGGACCGGCAGGCCCACCTTCTATTTCGAGATCGCACCGGACTACTACAGCTACGGACTGGGATTCTGGGAAGCACCTCCCATTGTAATGGAGCGGTTCCGCCGCCGGGCGCTGGAGAAGCCCCAGGAGCTGGAAAAGCTGGTGAAAGCCTTCCGGCGCAGCGGCAGATTCCAGCTGGTGGGGCAGGAGTACGTCCGGGACAAGGGAGCACCCAATGAGCTGCTGCGGCCCTGGTTCCAGAAAAAACAGCTGGTGCTGCAGTTTGAACGGCCCCTGGATGAGCGGATCTTCCGGCCGGAGCTGGCGGAGGAGCTGATCCGGGAGCTGGGAGAGCTGGTGCCTTTTTATCACTACTTCAACAGCCTGTGCCTGCAGGTCGATTGACGCTCTTTCACAAAAAAGTGCTTGACAAAACATGGATACAGAAGGTATAATGCTTTTTACAGCTTACATACTGTACTCGTGAGGGAGTAATTCCGCCGGGCCGTCTGGCCGGGCGAAACGGATTCGACACACGGCTTTATGGCCCGGACCGTTTTGAAAGAATGAGACTCATACGCATATCCTATGGGATAGGCGTATGAGTTTTTTATTGGCATAAACGCAACGTGGAGAAAAGGAGCGATGCATTTTGAACGAGAAGGAATACACGTTGTCGGTGCAGCAGACGCTGGAGCGTCAGCAGACCACAGAGGAGGGCCTGACCACCCAGCAGGCCCAGGAGCGTCGGGAAAAGTACGGTCCCAACAAACTCAAGGAGGCTCCCAAGCCCACCCTGATGCAGCGGTTTGTGGCCCAGCTGAAGGACCCCATGCTCATCATCCTCATCGCCGCTGCCGCCGTGTCCGCTCTCACCAACCTCATGAGCGGCGAGAACGAGATGGCGGAGGTCATCATTATTCTGGCGGTGGTGCTGCTCAACGCCATTCTGGGCGTGCTGCAGGAGAGCAAGGCGGAGGCCGCCATCGAGGCGCTGCAGACCATGACCGCCGCCACCTGCAAGGTGCTGCGGGACGGCAAGCAGGTGACGCTGCACTCCGATGAGCTGGTGCCCGGCGACATCGTGCTGCTGGAAGCCGGTGACGCCGTGCCGGCAGACGGGCGGATCATTGAAAATGCCAGTCTGAAAATCGAAGAAGCCGCCCTCACCGGTGAATCCGTGCCGGTGAGCAAGATCGCAGAAGTGCTGGGTCTGGCAGAGGGCCAGAAGGATGTGCCCCTGGGCGATCGGAAGAACATGTGCTACATGGGTTCCACGGTGGTTTACGGCCGGGGCCGTGCCGTCATCACCCAGACGGGTATGGATACCGAGATGGGCAAGATCGCCGGCGCTCTGGCTGCTACTGCCGATGAGCAGACGCCCCTGCAGCGCAAGCTCAGTGAGCTGGGCAAGCTTCTGAGCAAGCTGGTGCTGGGCATCTGCGTGTTTATTTTCGTGTTCAACCTGGTGTTCAAGGGCGACTTCCATCTGGAAGCCGTGCTGGAGACCTTCATGACCGCCGTGTCCCTGGCGGTGGCCGCCATCCCCGAAGGCCTGGCCACGGTGGTGACGGTGGTGCTGAGCATCGGCGTGACCAACATGTCCCGCCGCAATGCGGTGATCCGCCGGCTCACCGCCGTGGAGACCCTGGGCTGCACCCAGGTGATCTGCTCGGATAAGACCGGCACCCTGACCCAGAACAAGATGACGGTGGTGGACCATCTGGGCGATACCCGCCAGGTGGCTACCGCCATGGCTCTGTGCTGCGACGCCAATCTGGACGATGAGGGCAAGGCCCAGGGCGAGCCCACGGAGGCGGCACTGGTGAACTTCGCCGCCGCACAGCAGCTGCCCAAGAACAAGCTGGAAGAAGTGATGCCCCGGGTGGATGAAGCACCCTTCGATTCCTCCCGGAAGATGATGTCCACCGTCCACAAGCTGGAGAACGCCTATATCCAGTTCACCAAGGGTGCACCGGACGAGATCCTCAAGCGCTGCACCCGCTGCATGAAGGACGGCAGCGAAGTGCCCATGACGGAGGAACTGCGGCAGGAGATCCTCAGCGCCAATAAGCAGATGGCCGACCGGGCACTGCGGGTGCTGGCAGTATCCCAGCGGCACTGGGCGGAGAAGCCCCAGAGCAACAAGGCCGAGGATCTGGAGCAGGATCTCACCTTCCTGGGCCTGACGGGTATGATCGACCCCGTGCGTCCGGAGGTAAAGGACGCCATCAAAGAGTGCCGCAGCGCCGGCATCCGGCCGGTGATGATCACCGGCGACCACAAGGATACCGCCGTGGCCATCGCCAAGGAGCTGGGCATCATCGACGATGCCTCCCAGGCTACCACCGGCGCCGCTCTGGACGACATCCCGGATGAGGAAATGGGCCAGGCGGTACAGCGCTACAGCGTCTATGCACGGGTGCAGCCGGAGCACACGGTGCGCATCGTCAACGCCTGGAAGGCCAATGAGCGCATCACCGCCATGACCGGCGACGGCGTCAATGACGCACCTTCCATCAAGGCCGCCGACATCGGCGTGGGCATGGGCATCACCGGCACCGATGTCACCAAGAACGTGGCGGACATGGTGCTGGCAGACGACAACTTTGCCACCATCGTTTCCGCCGTGGGTGAGGGCCGCCGGATCTACGACAACATCCGCAAGGCCATTCAGTTCCTGCTGGCTTCCAACATGAGCGAGGTGCTGGGCGTCTTTACCGCTACCCTCATGGGCTTCACCCTCCTCAAGCCGGTACACCTGCTGTTCATCAACCTGGTCACCGACTGCTTCCCGGCCCTGGCTCTGGGCATGGAGGAGGCGGAGCCGGACACCATGCAGCGTCCGCCCCGGGATTCCCGTGACGGCATCTTCGCCGGCGGCATGCTGGGGGATATCATCTATCAGGGCGTACTGGTGACGACCCTGACCATCGTGTCCTACCTCATCGGCAGCTACTTTGAGTTCGGCGCCGGATGGTTTGAGAAAGTGGTGAGCCTGGGTGCTTCCGACCACGGCATGACCATGGCCTTCCTGACTATGAGCATGTGCGAGATCTTCCACTCCTTCAACCTGCGGTCTCAGCGCAAGTCTGTCTTTTCCCTCAAGACCCACAACAAGGTGCTCTGGGGCGCCATGCTGGGCAGCCTCGTGCTGACCACGCTGCTGCTGGAGGTTCCCTTCCTTGCCAACGCCTTCGGCTTTACACCCGTTGGCGTTACCGAGTACGGCGTCGCTCTGGCTCTGGCCATCCTGGTGATCCCGGTGGTGGAACTGGTGAAGTTCTTCCAGCGCCGCAGCGCCAAGCGTGCCAAGTAAAATCCTCTATAAGTGCAAAAAAAGAAGGCGGAGTTCCGCCTTCTTTTTTTATGTGGGGAAATCATTTCTTTCGTGCCTGCAGGATAAAACCAAGGCCCAGCCCTGCCAGGGCGCAGGCAAATCCCAGCAGGGGCTGATCCAGAACCAGGCCCAGGGCGTTGCCGATGACAAAACCGCCGATGATAAACCCTTCCCAATGCTCCTCGTCTTCATTTTCCACCTGCATGGCGGGGATATCCAACGCCGCATCGATGGAAAATTCCAGGGCGATGGCCAGCTTCTGCAGGCTGGGTACATCCGGTATCGTTTCGCCCGTCTCCCACTTGCTGACAGTCTGACGGGCCACACCGACTGCTTCTGCCAGCTGTTCCTGTGAAAGGCCGTGCTCCTTTCTTTTGCTGGCAATCAACAGGTTTAGTTCCATGGGGGTTGACCTCCTTTGCGCTTGCTATGCTTGTCCGCTGAGGATAAGGATATCGAAAAGGGAGGGAGCTGTCTACCAATGGAGGGTGACAAGTCCGCCCGTCAACCTGACATTGCCTGTTCTGCCGGCGCTTTGCGTGAAAAGCCGTTGAAGCACTGCCGTCTCCTATGCTATAATCAAGAAAAAAAGGAGGCGGACGTATGGCCAAGTTGGAAAAGACCCTGCAGGGAAATTTCGATGAGCTGCTGGGGCGTATTGAAAGCGGCATTCTGGAGGGCAGCATGTCGGCATCCCTGGAGGACAGCAGCGACTTTGTGTCCGGCGGTGCCCGGTGCAGCGTCCGGGTCTTTGAACGCTACAGCTATGCCGGCGGCAACCGGGTGAGCCTGAACGTGACACTGTTCCAGTCCGGCGACGGGCCGGTACAGATGAGCGCCATCACCGCCGGCGGCAGCCAGGCCCTCTTCTTCAAGATCAATACCTGGGGCGAGGAGGCGTTCCTGGACAAACTCCGGGAGCTTGTCTGACTCAGCCCCAGATCAGGGCGACGCCGTAGGCGATGCCGAACAGTACCGCCCAGGACAGGGCCAGCACCCCGGCACAGCTGAGGATCTTCCGGCTGGTGGGGTACCAGGGGGTCACCGAGATGCGGCCGCACCACATGGCGCTGATGAGGGCGATGACCATGGGCAATGCTCCGCCCATCAGGCACATCAGCAGGCACAGCACGGCAAAGACCCAGCCCAATACCGGCAGAGAGCTGTAGGCTTTATAGGGCAGTCCGCTGCCCAGATATACGCCGTCAGATTCCAGGTCTGCCCGGCGGCCCAGGCACACCAGCTGGCATTCCTTCTGCCGCAGCATCACGGTGGCTGTGGATAAGCCCAAGAGGGACGGCTGCAGCTTGGGCTGAATGAGAGATGTGGTGCCGTCCACCGTCAGTTCCCATTGGCCGCCGCCGGCGCCGGGGGATACTGCTACCGTATGTAAAGCGCCGGTGTCGTCAGGTACGGTCCATTGATATTGTGCCATGGTGGTTTCCTCCTGTGTTGATTACTCTACAGTATACAATATTTTCGCCCTGGTGCAAGTACCCAAAGAACAAAAAAGGAAAGGGAAAGGATGGGAGGCGGCTATGAAGAACTTGGAGCAGCGGATCCGTAACCAGGGTGTGGTATGCCCGGGCGGGATCTTGCAGGTGGATCGTTTTTTGAATCACCAGATCGATGTGGCGCTGCTGGATGAACTGGGGGCAGAGCTGTGCCGCCGGTTTGCAGGGGCAGGCATCAACAAGGTGGTGACGGTGGAGAGCTCCGGTATCGCCGTGGCCTGCGCTGTAGCACGCCAGCTCCGGGTGCCGGTGGTATTCGCCCGGAAAAAGCGGAACATTCCCTGGACGGCTCCCGTGTATCAGGCCAACGTGGAATCTTCCACCGGCAGCACCTCCAACCGCATCGCCATCGCCAAAGAACTGCTGGGTCCGGAGGATCACGTGCTCATCGTGGATGACATTCTGGCCAACGGTTATACCCTGCAGGGGCTCATCTCCATGGTGGAATCTGCCGAGGCCACCGTGGAAGGTCTGGGCATCGTCATCGAAAAAGCCTTCCAGGAGGGGGGCAGCCGATTGCGGAACCTGGGCTACCGGCTGGAGTCGCTGGCCATTGTGGAGTCCGCGGATGAGCGTACCGGAGAAATTCATTTTGCATCAGAAAAAGAAACGATGTGATCCGGCGGTAATTTCTGATACCTGAACGCCCGGGATACTTTCTGTGGAACCAGATTTCCGGAAAACAGCTGACAAAAACAGCGGCAGCAGAGAAAGCTTCTCTGCTGCCGCTGTTGGTTTTGCTGCAGGTGTTGGTTGCAAGCTGCGTTAAAATAGGCGGGCTTTATGACTGGTTCACTGGTCGGGAGTTCGATCGGTACGCAGCTTGTACACCTTTTGAAGCCGGGCGTCCATGTCACCGTTCCAGCCGTGGGCCTTATAGTTGGCGAACATCTCATCCAGCACCCGCCGCTCTGCGGGAGTGGCGAAACCTTTGTCCAGCAGCCGTTCGATCTCCTCGCTCATGCGGTGATAGGATAACAGACGCAGTGTTACCAACCCTGCATTGATTTTGCTCCGCAGATCTTCCCGATTAGCGCGCTCCTTCTCCTCCTGCCGGTCCCGGCGATCAAAGAAACGGCGGACAAAGAACAGAGCCAGCCCACTGGAGAGGACAGAAGATAAGACTCCCGTCAGTATTTCTCCCACTGCTGCCTCACTTTTCCGGCAGAATCAATACGTCACCAGGATGGATCAGCGATCCTGTGATATCATTGAGCTGCTGGATCTCGGAGTAGCGGCTGCCGTCACCCAGCTGTTCCTGGGCGATCTCTTCCATGTGGTTATGGAACCGCCGGGCATCTTCGCTATTGTCGTGGAATACGTGCTCTTCATAGTAAGATGCGGCAGCGGGTACCCGTAGTTCATACCACTCCTCGGTCTCAGACAGCCGAATGGGCTGGTCATAGATCTGCTTGCGGTATTTGAGGATGCAGTCGGCCAGCTTCTTGCCACGGGTGCTGCCGGGGTAGATCATGGGACGGTAGCCCCGAACCGTGCCGTTGAAAGCATTGGTGTGACTGATGTAGTGAACATCTGCGCCCCAGGCATCGGATTCGCCCACGGCCTGAATCATCAGATCGTCGCCATCGGTGGTGCTGTCCTTGGGTGGACGCCGGTAGCCACGCTTGGTCTCGATGCCGCAGGCATGCAGGTGCTTTTCCAGCACGTCCAGATACTGGTTGTTGTGTGTGTTCTCATCGCAGCCGGCGATGGCACATGCATTATACCAGTGATAGGGAGCAGAGAGATATATAGAAACGACAGCAGGGATTGAATATGGCGATGTACTTATTCGATTCCGCCACCACCCCTCATCACTTCCATCATCACTCTGCCACCCAATCGGAAGCTGCTTTGAAACAGCAAGCATTCTGCCATGGCCTGATGTTCCCGGACACAGTCCGTATACCGGGCGAACAA
>CALWXA010000083.1 GCA_944385395.1 uncultured Oscillospiraceae bacterium
ATGCACACCCACATGGCGGCGCCCCATACCAGACGGCCCGCCACCATGGCCCCCAGCAGCGCCACATAGATGTACCCCTTCTTCCGGGGCAGCAGACGGTACAGCAGTCCCGCCACAGCGCCGTACACCGCCAGCTCAAAGCACATGCACACGGCGGAGGGGAACAGCTTGGGCATCCCCAGGATCAGCGACCGGGTCAGGGGCGCCAGAGCGCCTACCGCCAGGCCCCAGGGCCAGCCGCACAGGAAGCCGCACAGCAGCACCGGAATGTGCATGGGGGCCAGCATCGCCCCGATCTGGGGGATCTGGCCGGTGAAAAAGGGCAGCACATAGGCCAGAGCCAGGCACAGGGCGGACAGGGTCAGGTTCAGGTACGGGCTTCGATTACGCATGGTTTTGTTCCTTTCTTACACACAAAGCTTTCTGTTTTGCCCCGCAAGGGGCGGAGTGCATCAATGCTTTTGCGCATCCCGCCCGGTTGCCCCGCAAGGGGCGAGGGCGGAGTGCATCAAGGTTTTTTTGCGTCAGCGCAATTTGCGCATCCTGTTCGGTTGCCCCCGTCAGGGGGCGAGAACAGGGCGCATCAATGCTTTTGCGCATCCCGTCCGGTTGCCCCGTCAGGGGCGAGGGCGGGGTGCATATGCGCTTTTCTTGCATCAGCAAAAAAAGCGTCACTGTCCCTTGCAGGGACAATGACGCTTTCATAGCATCGTTTTTTCCAAATACGCCGGGGGAATAAATCAGGAGGCTTCTGCCTCTTACCGCCGCTCTTCTGAGCAACAGGAAGAGTATACCACAGGCGGCGGCGCCGTGTCAATCCAGAACGGCGGCCAGCTTATCCAGGGCGTCGGCGATGAGGGCGGCGGTGGTGAGCTCCGGCACCCCGGCCACCAGATTCTCGCAGCGGTTCATGGGCAGCAGGATCCGCACCGCGTTGGCCCGGCCCACGGCGGCGGCCATGGTCTCCGTCACCTCACCCAGCAGGGCGTCGGCGATGACGATGCCGATGGGGCCCAGGATCACATCCGCCTTCCGGCAGGCCACCAGCACCGGATTCTCGCCGGTGGCGGCATCCCGGGCGCCGGCCTTGCGCATGGCGGCGGTGGCGGCGGCGTTGGTGCCGATGGCAGTCAGCTGCACCTGGGGAAAACGCTCCACAACGCCCTTTACCAGCTGGGCGCCCAGCTGCCCGCCCTGTCCGTCGATGATGGTCACACGCATAGCCTTGCCTCCTGTTGGGGATGGATTCCCTCGTATTATAGGGGATATCCGCCGCCGGTGTCAATGGAAAAGCCCCGGCCCTTGGGTGGGTCGGGGCTTTTTATGTTACTTTTCCCGGCAGGCGGCGGAGACCTCGTCGAAGATCTCCATGGTCTCACGGGAGGGCTTGGGGGTCAGCAGGGACACCACCACGATGGCCACGGCAGCCACCAGGAAGGCGGGCAGCAGCTCGTAGATGTTCCAGGCGCCGCCCAGGGGACGCACCAGGTATTTCCAGATGAACACCATGGCGCCGCCGGAGATCATACCGGCCAGGATGCCCCACTTGTTGCTGCGCTTCCAGAACAGGGCCGCCAGCATGGCCGGGGCGAAGGTAGCGCCGAAACCGGCCCAGGCGAAGGACACGATGGCGAACACGGAGCTGTTGGGGTCACGGGCCAGGAACACGGCGATGACGGAGATGGCGATGACGGTGCCACGAGCCACCCACATGGTGGTCTTATGGGACATCTTCACACCCAGCACGGCGCCGATGAGGTCCTCGGACACGCTGGAGGAGGCGGCCAGCAGCTGGGAGTCCGCCGTGGACATGGTGGAGGCCAGGATGCCCGAGAGGACCAGGCCGGCCATCAGGGCCGCCGGGACGCCGTAGGTGCTCAGCAGGTTGGAGATCTGGACGATGACGGCCTCAGCGGCGGAGGCGGACTCAAAGGTGGGGATGGCATCGGCACGGCTCATGGCGAAGCCCACGATACCGATGATCACCGCCACGGACATGGAGATCACCACCCAGATGCTGCCGATACGGCGGGAGACCTTCACCTTCTTGGGATCGCTGATGCCCATGAACCGCAGCAGGATATGGGGCATACCGAAGTAGCCCAGGCCCCAGGCCAGGGTGGACAGGATGCTGATGATGCTGTAGCCGGAGGATTCTCCGGTGGACACATTCCCCACCTCCGTCATGGAGAGGTAGCCGGGGATGGCCTGGGCGTTGGACACCACAGCGTCCCAGCCGCCGGCCACGCTGATGCCGAAGGCCAGCACCACCACCAGCGCCACGCTCATGACGATGCTCTGGATGAGGTCGGTGGTGGAAACCGCCAGGAAGCCGCCCAGGATGGTGTAGATGGCCACCACCGCTGCGCCGATGAGCATGGTGGTGAGATAGTCAAAGCCGAAGAGGCTGTTGAAGAGCTTGCCGATGGCGGCAAAGCCCGAGGCGGTATAGGGGATGAAGAAAATCAGGATGATCAGCGCCCCGATGGCCAGCAAAAAGCGGCTGTTGTCCTCAAACCGCTTGGAAAGGAACTTGGGCAGGGTGATGGCCTCGATATGGGCCGAATAGATCCGCAGCCGCTTGGCCACGATGAGCCAGTTGATGTAGGTGCCGATGGCAAGACCGATGGCGGTCCAGGCGGCGTCAGCCACGCCGGTGAAATAGGCAACCCCCGGCAGGCCCATGAGAAGCCAGGAGCTCATATCGCTGGCCTCGGCGCTCATGGCCGTCACCACGGGGCCCAGCTTCCGGCCTCCCAGATAGAATTCCCCGGCGCCGCCGGAGCTTTTGCCGGAATACCGCACGCCTACCAATACCATGGCGATGAGGTACACCGCAATGGTGGCCACGATCACCAGCTGTTCCATAGTCATGTTCATGGGATGTCTCTCCTCTCCCGTTTCATAAAATGTCTTTTGGTATGATACCATACGAAATCATAGACGTAAATAGAGAACGCCGTACAGAACGAATTCTGTACGGCGCAGCCGTTTCTATTTGATTTTTCCTTTATTTACAAGAAAAACTAACTGTACGATTTCCAATAACAAAACTGGGCATCAAAAAATAATTTTTACCGCTGACGGTAGCCCTCCAGGAACATGGGCATCACCTGGGCGGCGTAGCGGCTGAGGGAATAGTCGCCGTCGGAGAGGCACCAGTCGTACATCAGCGCCCGCTCAAACATGGCGTAGCCCTTCACCATCTCGTTCACTGTCAGGTCTGCACGCAGCTCTCCCCGGTCCTGGCCCCGGCGGATGATCCGGCCCAGGAGCTTGAAGTAGGTGCGGCTCTTATCCAGAAGGTGCTTGTCTCCCCGGGTCACCAGCTGGCTGGAGAGAAGCCGGGCCAAAAGCTCCATGGGGATGCGCTGGTCGATCATGGTAAAAAGCTCACGGTTGAGATATACCAGCACCGCCAGAGCGTCCATGTCCCCATCCAGCTGGGACTCCAGCTCCTGATACTTCTCGTCGAACAGGATGGACAGGGTTTCCAGCAGGGCGTCCTTGCCCTCGAAATAGTGGTAGAAGGAGCCCTTGGAGGTACCGGAGGCGGCGATGATCTCCTCCACGGTGGTGTTCTCGTAGCCCTGATCGTAAAAGAGGGTCCAGGCGGCGGAGACGATGCGGCCTTTGGTGTTGCTTTTTCTGGCCATGGCGATCCCTCCTATCTCCGGCGCCGGAAGATCCGGTTCAGGGGTCCGGTGATGAGCTGCCGCTCATACCGGTTCATGCCGAACAACCACAGGCTGATGGCGTACAGGACCGTCACCAGACCGCCCCACAGGGCAATGTGGAAATAGCTCTCCACCCGGGCGAAGAGGGCGATGCACACCGCCGCTGCCGCCGGCAGGATCATACTGGGCAGCAGCTGGCAGATCTTCTTCCAGAACCAGGGGATGTTCATGCCGATGCGCCGGTAATAGTACCAGTTCATGGGCAGCACCTGGCCGCACACGGTGGTCAGCAGCACGCAGCCGGCAGCCCCCAAAGCCCCGCCGAACTTACAGGCGGGGATCAGCAGCAATGCGTTGATGACGGCCACCCCCAGATACACCAGGGAGCGGAATTTGTGCATGTTCTTGGCCCGCTGGATCTCCAGACCCACGGTCTGCACCGCCGGCAGCAGCGTGGAGGCGAACAGCAGCAGCGTGGCGCCATAGTCCACGGCGAACTGCTCGTCGCCGCCCCAGAGCACCACGAAGGCCTGACCCACCGCCACGAAGCCCAGGAAGATCAGGGCCAGCAGGATGAACTGCAGCCGTCCGGCCTTGCTCATCAGCTTGGTAAGCTCCCGGTTGGGCTGGTTTTCCGCCACCATCCGGTGGACACGGGGGGTCAGCACGTTGGACACGGCGTTGGAGAAGGAAAGATAGTACACATTCAGCTGCGAAGCCACGGTATAGATGGTCACCGCCGTGGTGCCGTGGACCCAGCCCATCATCAGCCGGTCGATGCTCCAGTTGATGTTTTCCACCACGATGCCGATGAACACGTACACCGTGTAGCCCGTCATCTCACGCATGAGGTCCATGTCGTAGCGCCGGAAGTCAAAGGGCATATGCAGCTTCACAAGGCAGTAGCCGATATATAGAATGCCGCTGATGATGGTGAACACCAGAGACGTCACCGTCAGGGCCACCGACCGGAAGCCCAGCAGCAGCAGCGGGATCATGATCAGGGGATTGAGCACCTGCCGGGCCATATACACCAGCTTCTGGAAGAGATACCGCTCATGGACCAGCACGTGGGACTCAAAGACGCTCACCGGGAAATAGAGGGCGGCGTTCACCGTCAGGATCCGCAGCAGCTTCTCGCCCAAAGCGATCTCCTGAGCCGTCAGCTTCTTGCCGAACACCACGTCGCCGTGGTAGGACAAAAACATGCCGATGGCCAGCACCAGACAGCCCAGAAGCGTATAGGTCACCAGGAACATACCGTTGATCCGGGCCATGCCCTTGCGGTTGCCCGCCACCTTGTAGCGGGAATAGTAGCGCATGTAGGCGCTGCCCAGGCC
>CALWXA010000084.1 GCA_944385395.1 uncultured Oscillospiraceae bacterium
GGGGCGGCGGCAATGTGCTGATCCGGGTTTACAACAGTCTGCCGGATGAGTCCATAGACTACCACTCCCCCGTCACTGTCCACACCGATGGCAGATGCCGCACCGTACCGGCAGGCACCCAGATCCGGCTGCAGCCGGGAGAGAGCATCTTCATCACCCAGGGGCTGTACCACGATTTCACCGTGGAGCCGGGCACGGGGCCGGTGCTGCTGGGAGAAGTGAGCCAATGCAATGACGATGAACACGACAACCGCTTTGAGCCGCCGGTAGGCCGGTTCCCTCAGATCGAAGAGGATGAGCCCCCCTACCGTCTGCTGTGCAGCGAATATCCCCGGGTCTGAAGGAGGGTCAACCATGCTGGATGTAGTGGCTCTTGGTGAGCTGTTGATTGATTTTGCCTCCGTTGGCACAGACACAGCGGGCTACCCCACCCTCCAGGCCCAGCCCGGGGGTGCACCCGCCAATTTCCTGGCGGCGCTGACCAAATTCGGGGCCAAGACCGCCCTCATGGGCAAAATAGGTCAGGACGCCTTTGGCCGGCTTCTTACCGGGACGCTGGCAGGATGCGGCATTGAAACCCGTGGACTGGTGATCACGGCGGAGGCCTTCACCACCCTGGCCTTCGTTACGCTGGATGAGAAGGGCGAGCGGACCTTCTCCTTTGCCCGGAAGCCCGGGGCCGACACCTGTCTGCGGTGGGAAGAGGTGGACCGTCAGCTCATGGATGAAGCCCGGGTATTCCATTTCGGAACGCTGTCGCTGACCCATGAGCCGGCCCGGCAGGCCACCCAGGAAGCGGTGGCCTATGCCAGAAAGCAGGGCAAGCTCATCTCCTGCGACCCCAATCTCCGCCTTCCTCTGTGGCCTGACGCCGAAACCGCCAGGGAAGCCATGGGCTGGGCGGTGGAGCAGGCGGACATCGTGAAGATCAGTCAGGAGGAGACCCAGTTCCTGCTGGGGCTGGACGCCCCGGAGGCCGCGGCCTTCCTGGTAAACGAGCTGGGCGTGCAGCTGGCGCTGGTGACCTGCGGGTCGGAGGGCTGCTGGTTCTGCAACCCCAAGGCCCATGGCCATGTACCGGCCCTGGAGGGCATTACCGTCCGGGACACCACCGGCGCTGGGGATATCTTCGGCGGCAGCGCCCTGTGGCAGCTGCTGCAGCAACCCTGCCCGCCCGGTGCGTTGGAGGAAGCGGCCCTGCGTCAGGCGGTACGCTTTGCCGCCGTCAGCGCCGGGCTTTCCACCACCCGCCCCGGCGGTCTGAACAGTGTGCCGGACTATGGTGAAGTCTTGGCACGGCTGGAAACATTCCAGGGATAAAAACGCAAAAAAAGAAGGGCCAGCAGGCCCTTCTTTTTTTACAGTTCCGGATATTCCAGGCCCCACTGGCCACGGATGATATCCATCAGTTCCATCATGGTGATGGACATGGCATGGGGTGCGTCGGGACATTCCGTCCAGCCCTTGTCCATGGCTTCCACGCAAGCCTGGAGCTCATACTCATAGCCCGTCACCTGGGGCGGACAGAGGATCTCCTCCTGAAGCTTATGGGCGGCATCATAGATCCGCAGGTACTGGTAATTGTTGACGTTGCCTACGGTTGCGTAGCCCTTCTCGCCATAGATCACACCTTCCCGGTCCGTGGGACCGGCGATGGTATCGAAGATGGAAGCCCGGGCGCCGGAGGCGTAGGTCAGCAGGATCTGGTTGGTGCGGTCCACCCCGGTATCCGAAAGGTCCGCCTGGGAGCGGATCTTCGTCACTTCATCACCCAGGATCAGGGAGGCAAAGGTCAGGGGATAGATGCCCACGTCCAGCAAGGCGCCGCCACCCAGCTCACGCTGGTGCAGGCGCTCACGGTGGTACACGGGATAGCCCAGGTTGGCGGTGAGGCCATAGATCCTGCCGATCTGATCCGAGGCGCCAAAGTCCCGGAGGACACGGGCCATGGGCATATACCGGGGCCAGATGGCCTCTGCCAGCAGCAGACCCTTCTCCCGGGCCAGGGCCGTGACGGCTCTGGCCTGGGATGCGTTGATGGTAAAGGCCTTTTCGCACAAAACATGCTTGCCGGCTTCCAGGCACTGCCGGATCTGCCGGGCGTGGAACACATGGGGCGTGGCGATATACACCAGATCCACCTGGGGGTCCGCCAGCATCTCCTCATAGGAGCCGTAGGCCTTGGTGAAGCCGTACTGCCGGGCCAGCTCTTCCGCACGCCCCAGGTCACGGGAGGCTACGGCGTAGCCTTCCACAATATCGGTTTTCTGCACCGTTTCCCCCATGTCATGGGCGATGGAGCCTGCGCCCAGAATAGCAAGGCGGTATTTCATGGCCGCCTCCTCAGTCCTGCAGGGCGAAGACCGTATCCAGGTTCAGCAGGAACGGGAACATGGCGCCGTTGAGGTTGGACAGCGGCAGCACATCCTGCTCCAGAGAGATGCCCAGCACCTCCTGCATCACCCGGCGGCGCTCCATGATCCGGCGGTAAACCTGGGGATACTCCTTCTCCAGCTGGGCACGGAGCTCGGGGCCGGCCACAATGGCGGTATCCTCGCAGATGGCGGTACGCACCGGGTCGGGGTTGGAAGCGATGATGTCCACCTGGAGATAGGCGCCGTCCGGCAGGGTATGCCGGGAGCCCTCATAAGACAGAGCGTTGGTCCACTCTTCCCCATCGCAGGTGTAATGGCCGGCGTTCAGGGCCACATGGTATTCCTCGCCGCCGATGAGATCATGGACGGCACGGTGCAGGGTATGGCCGTCGGCTCCCACACGGAGCTTGCTGTACCAGTTGCACATGGCTTCAAAGAACTTGCCGTAGAAGTTGAAGAGATAGGGACGGTAAGCGCCCATGGAGGCCTCGTCATAGGCGGCCACGCCTACCCGGGAAGTAAGGCTGCCCCGGATACCGTAGCACAGGCCGCAGGGGTCGCCCACCTGCAGCTTTTTGCCGGCCACCGGGGAATCCACACCGTAGGACACCGCCTGGGGACCGAAGTTCACCAGGGGATACATGGTCACCGGCTCGAAGCCGCACAGGCTGCGGCGGCTGACCTCATAGGCATCCACACCGGGGCGCAGGGCTTCCAGCATGTTCAGCACCACGTTGGCCGAGCGGCAGGCGGCAGCTTCGGCCCGGGCGATCTCTTTGGCGGACCAGACCCGCAGGCGCATACCGCCGTCCAGGCCGGTGAACACGGCGGTATAGTTCACCACCGTATCCGACACACTGCGGATGGCGTCCACGATATAGGCAGGGACGTCAAAGACGGTATCGGGATCACCGTCGCAATAGGCGGCGTCCCAATACTTCAGGCCGCACAGGCCCACCTTGCCGGACACACCGGCGGCCTGCAGCAGCTGGGGCAGCTTTTCCTCCACCTTCCGGGGCTGGCCCTGGAGGCTGAAATGGCGGTAGAATACACGCCGGATCTCATAGGGGATCTTCATAGCGTAAGCCATACCCTCGTTGCCCACCAGGATGGTGGGCACACCCTCACGGGGCACGATGAGCAGGCTCTCTTCAAACCGGCAGTCATAGCCGGAAAGGTAGCTGATATTGCCGAAATGCTCCCGGTCACCGTAGACCACGGTGACGTCCATGCCGCCGTCCGCCATCCGGCGGCGCAGCATGTCCAAACGGAAGAGGTACTCCTCCTTCTCCACAGGGATCGCCGGAGCGTCCACCTGCTGGGTAAAGAGGGGATGGGCTTTTTTCAGCACTGCGTGTTTCATGGTTTTGTTCTCCTTCACTGGTTTTCAGATGGACACCTTGAAGCAAACTTCCCGGCGGCCTACGATGGTATTGTTATCGTTGGTGATGTACTGCGGATGCAGAGTATCCAGGCGCTCCTCCGTAGCGGCGGTGAGGCAGCCCAAACCCTTGAGCACAGCGGCAACGATCATGGGCCACACATCCTCGGTACCGTCGGCCAGCTTGAAAGCCACGCCCAGGCGCTGCTTCTTCAGGCCGAAGCCATAGGCGCCGTTGGCGCCGCCCTTGGCCACGATATTGGGGTCGTAGTTCAGCAAAGAGCACAGGTAGCCGGTGCCCCGCATCATCCAGGGATACTCATGGATCCGGGGCACAAAGGCCGCCGCACCAGCCCGGACACCGGGATCAGTGATGGTATCGATGCACGCCAGGTTCTTATACGAGGCGGCGAAATGACGCATGCCCACCGCAAACACCGGTACGCCGCAGCCGTCTACGCCCACGCCGATCTCATCGGTCTCTGCCAGCACGCTGATGGTGCGGCGGATCTCCGCCTGAGCCAGAGAGTCCGTCTTCCAGTAGTCCTCTACCTTGCCGCCCAGCTCACGCTGCAGCATCATCAGCGCCAGGTGCTTGCCGGAGCAGTTATGGAACAGTTTCCGGGGACCGATACCCTGACGGATCCGCTCCTCATTGGCGCTGACAGCCACCGGGACCGTAGGCTTCATGATCAGGGTCTCTTCTTTCAAGCCCGTTTTCTTCAGGATGCTCTCCAGCGCTTCCACATGGAAGGGCTCCGCCACATGGGAGCCGGCCAGAATCACCGTCTCCTCCTCCGTCAGCCCGTATTTCTTGTCCAGTCCACGCTGGATCACCGGGATGGCCTGGATGGGCTTGGAAGAGCTGCGGTAATACACCACCGCTTCCGGATCGCCCACGGAATACAGCACCCGGGAGTGTTCGTCCACGATGCACAGATACCCGAAATGGGTCAGATCCAGAATGTCGCCCCGGTATTCCACCACCAGCGGCGCAAAAGGATATTCATTCATGTGTCAGTCGGCCTTCCTTTCCGTGCTCTTACTCGCCAATGAACTGCAGGAACTTGTTGATGCGCTCGTTGTTCTGGCGCACCGTGGTGAAGAACTCCTCAGCAGAGGTGTCCGAAGCCAGGGAGCCCTTCTCCATAAAGAGGATCCGGCTGGCCACGTGACGGGCGAACTGCATCTCATGGGTGACGCACAGCATGCACACGCCTTCTGCCGCCAGGGATTCCAGGAGCTTGAGCACCTCGCTGGTCATCTCCGGGTCCAGGGCCGAGGTCACCTCGTCCAGCAGCAGGGCCTTGGGGTTCATCATCAGGGCCCGGGCGATGGCGATACGCTGCTGCTCGCCGCCGCTGAGCTCATTGTGCCGGGACTTTTCCTTGCTCAAAAGGCCCACCTTGTCCAGATAAAACCGTGCCTTCTCCTCCGCCTCAGCCTTGGATACGCCCTGGAGCTTGATGGGGCTCATGGTCAGGTTGTGCAGCACGTCCATCTGGGGGAAGAGCACAGTCTGCTGGAATACCATGCCGCACTCCAGCCGGATGGGCTTGAGGTTCTTCTTCTGACGGACCGAGCGGCCGTTGACCAGGATGTCGCCGTCGTCAATGGTCTCCAGACCGTTGATGCAGCGCAGCAGCGTGCTCTTACCGGTACCGCTGGGCCCGATGAGCACCGTCACGCCGGTCTGGTCAAAGTCCACACTGAAATTCTTCAATACCGTCAGGTCACCGTAGCTCTTGGTGACATTTTTTACTTCGATCATCGCCACAGCAATATACCTCCGTCAATCAAATATTCATGGCCAGGCGCTGCTCCATCCGCTTGGCCAGACGGGAGAGCGGATAGGAGATCACAAAGTACAACAGGGCCACGATCCCGTAGATCAGGAACGGCCGCAGCGTCCGGGCGGTGAGGAACCGGCCCAGTCGTGCCAGATCCATGATGCCCAGCAGCGACACCAGGGACGAGCACATCAGCTGGTTGATGTACAGCGTGATGGCCTGAGGCAGCAGCACACGGATGGCCTGGCGGGCAATGACGTGGATGTAGGTGGAAGTGTGGCTGTGGCCCAGGGCCAGGCCCGCTTCCCATTGCCCCTTGGGCACCGACAAAATGGCGCTTTGCACGTTTACCGCCATAAAGGCCGCCGTATTCAGGCTCAAAGTCAAGATCGCCGAAAAATAGTCGTGCAGGATCACATGGAACAGCATGGGAATGCCGTAGTACACCAGGAACAGCTGTACCACCAGAGGAGAGTTGCGCAGCGGTTCAATGACGATCAGCGGCGCGAAGCGCACCAGCTTGTTCTGGGAACAGCGCATGATGCCCAGGATCACACCGATGATGGTTCCGAAGAAAAGGGATACGATGGTAACAAACAGCGTAACGCCTACGGCGTCCACGAACTGCCACATATCATTGGCAGTCAGCTGCATTTGCTCAGCAAAGTTATTCACACTCGTTTCCCCCTTTCTTACAGCACTACGTGGATCTTGCGGTCAATGAACTTGCAGATGAAGGAGATCA
>CALWXA010000085.1 GCA_944385395.1 uncultured Oscillospiraceae bacterium
ACTCCATCCAGCCGAACAGAGACATGCCGCCCATGGGGCACAGAACGATGCGGTCCTTGATCTCTACATTGCCGATCTTCCAAGGGGTAAACAGAGCTTCAGATTCCTGATCCATACAAACTCGTTCCTTTCTTTGCGGCCCCCGGCCAAGCCGGGGGCTGGCGTGTCCGATTATATCCCAAAGATGTTGATATGTCAATTTTAGCGGCGGAAAGAAAAAGGGGGCGCAAACGCCCCCTTTTTTTACGCTTCCTCGTAGCCTACCAGCACGCCGCCCTGCTGGGCATAGTAGCTGCAAAGGCCGGTGCAGGCGCCCAGCTGCACGTCGGCATCCGGGTGGTCTGCCAGGATCATTTCCTTCAGGGCCACTGCGGCCCCCAGGTTCAGGCAATGGTGGATCCGGACCCGGCCGCCCACATAGCCGTGGTCCTTCATATCCTGATACATGGCCGCCAGGGCCTTCTTCTCGCCACGGCATTTATGGATGGGCTCCAGGGTGCCCTGCTGGCTGGCACGGCAGACGATGCGGATGCCCAGCACCCCCACCAGCTTGGCCACCGCAGGACTCACCCGGCCGTTCCGGGCCATGTTCTCCAGCGATTCCAGGAAAAAGACCATATGGGTACGGCCCAGATATTCCCGGATCTCACGGTCGATGGCGTCAAAATCCAGGCCGGACTGGATGAGATCCCGGAGCTTTTCCAGCACCAGCTGGGTCTCCGGCCCCACCGACAGCGTGTCGATGACGCTGACCCGGGCGCCGGGATGGGCCGCCTCATAGTCCTGCCGGGCCTGATTGGCCGCCGCCCAGGATCCGGACAGGGCACTGGTAATGGTGACGGCAAAAACGCCGTCGGCATCGCCGAAGGCTTCCTGCCATTCGTAGGCGTTGGGACAGGAGGTGGTGCCCCCGTCCTTCACGGATTTGAGATCCTCCAGCATGGCAAATACGTCCAGCGACGGGGTATCCACGTACTCCTGATCGCCGGCAATGATCTTCAGCGGTACATGAGCATAGGACGCACCCTCCAGAGAAAATACATTGGAGGACGAGTCGGCTGCGATCTGATAGTTCATGGCGGCTCCTTTCACGACGGCGGACAACCATCGGTTTTTTCATAACCTTACACCTGATATTTTAATTCATGATACCCGATGCTGTCAAGGGCATGCTAAGACGAAGAGTTGAATTTTCCGTGAACATACGCTATACTGGGCAGGAAACGGAGGGACTGTATGGACAAGACACAGCAGGCGGGCTTTAGCCTGCCGGAATATCATCAGATCCCGGATGTGGGCCTGTTTCTGGAGCAGGTGGTGCAGTACGTCAACGGATGTCTGGACCCGCTGCCGGGAATGACCCGGTCCATGATCAGCAATTACGTGAAGCGGGGCATCCTGCCCCGGCCGGTGAAAAAGCAATACAGCCGCCAGCAGATCGCTCTGGTGCTGTTTATCGCCATGGTGAAGGAAGTGCTGTCCCTGGAGGAGCTGGGACGGCTGTGGCAGCTGTGGCAGCAGCGCTGGACGGTGGAGGAGGGCTATGAATGCCTGCGCCTGCGTCTGGCAGGACAGCTTCTGCCGGAGCAGCCGGAGCTGCTGGCTCTGGCGGCGGACGCCGCTGCCGGGCGGCTGCGTCTGATGGATTGTCTGGAACGCTGCCGGGAAGAGGAGGAAGCCCTGTGATCCGTATTTTATTCGTATGCCTGGGCAACATATGCCGCAGCCCCATGGCGGAGTGCATCTTCCTGCATCTGGCCCGGGAAGCCGGGGTGGCGGACGCCTTTGCGGTGGATTCGGCGGCCACCTCCCGGGAGGATCTGGGCAATCCCATCTATCCCCCGGCACGGCGGCAGCTCCAGTCCCACGGCGTAGCCTGTCCGGATCACCGGGCCCGGCAGATCCAGAAGCAGGACTACGGGCGTTTTGACTATATCATTGCCATGGAGCGGTCCAATATACGCCCCATCCTGGCCATCACCGGCGGCGATCCGGAGGGGAAAGTCTCCCGGCTGCTGGATCACACCCCACAGGGAGGCGATGTGGCAGATCCCTGGTACACCGGGGATTTCGACGCCGCCTGGCGGGACATCCACGCCGGCTGCACGGTGCTGCTGCGGGAGCTGCGGCAGCGGCACAGAATATAAAAAAGAAGGTGCCTTCTTGATAAAGCACTTATGCACATCCATCCCCTACTGATTTTAATGCAAGGTCGGTGATTGAATCGTGTCTTACGAACTATTCCAGCAAGGCCCCGCAACCTATCTTCCCGTCATTTTTATTTCTTTTATTTTCACAATCTTTTTTTATGGATTATTCCCACTCCTATTTGCATGTCTGAAGAAAAAGCCCATTACCAGAAGAAAATATGTTATAATTTGTTTTATAATTAACTTCTTTGTAATGAGCATCTTTATAGCTTTTAGCAGTAACTTACATGGTGGTCCTTACATCCTGTGGACGGGCCTTTTTTCAGCTTGTGGGGCGAAGATTTTGCGCCGCAAAGCATTATTGGGTGAAAATTCCCCTCCCCTTTCCACTCATACCCAGGGGGAAGAATCTTCTGTTTCTCCTGAAAACTATGGCGTTCCATCTGGCTCGTGCCCATTGGAAGCAGTTCCTGCCAGGCCCGAAACTCCCCCTATTGTATTTTGCCGCAAATGCGGTTTTAGGTTGAGCCCTGGTAGCAATTTTTGCAGAAAATGCGGCACAAAAATTATAGAGGAGAGTGAGGAATATGAATTGTCCTAACTGTATGCAGCCCATCCCCTCAGATAGCGAATTCTGCCAATACTGCGGAACGAAAATCAGCAAGGCCGAAATTTCTCCTCAGGCATCCCCAAAACCTTCCGTTTCCCCGGCTGCTCCGCCAAAAAAACGGTATGTCCACTCAAGAATCAGTCAGCGAATTCCATCAACCGGAGAGTCCGAAGGGAGTCAGCCGCCACATGTCAACCCAGCCAAGCTCCGCAAGGCTTTTTTCAAAAAAAAGTACATTCCGATTTATGCCGCTGTCATTCTTCTGCTTTCTCTGGGCTCTTATTGGGGAGTCAACTATTCCCAGGGTGTTTCCGCTCTTAACGACGAAAAATTTTCTGAAGCAAAAGTTTTTTTCGATCGTCTGCCACTGAGTAATCGTCTTTTCCAGCAGCAATATGCCTATATGGAAGCCGGCATCCTTATTGAGCATGAAATGTATCTATCGGCGCTTCAAGCGTTTAATGAGTTGGAGGACGGCACATTCCCCGATTCGGTCAGAGATAATCTAATTTCAGAAATGTATCAAAAAGCCCAAAGCCTATACAGGCAGGGTGATACTGTTTCTGCCAAAGTATACTTCTCAGACATCACCCCATACAAGCAAAGCGCAGACTACCTAACAGTAATATCCATTTTACATTCCTCCTCAAAAACAGCAGCTGATTATAGAACACTTTTGAAAATGTTGCATTTTGAAAATGTAAAAGAGATCATTCTCGATGATTCTACCTTTATCTATCTGTTTTTATCCGGCAGATGGGAAGGCGGCAATTCATCTTCTCTATACTTTCTTATGGAAGAAACCAGCAATGGCTATCATTGCTCCTATTCACTGCCTCATAATGATTTGTCCGGATATTATTATCTTTCCAATGGGATCTATTCAATAGGCGAAAAATGGTACTCGGCTACCGAGCAATTTCGCTTTTCCATTGTTGACGAAGACACTATCTCTGTTTATTGCTACAAAAACGGAGATACATACATCTTGTATCGGCAATGATCGTCACAGCGGCATCACATCTGAAAAAAGGCGCGAAAAAGGCAGACGCAAAAGCGTCTGCCTTTTTTCAGCTTTCCACAGCTTCCCGGCGCCGGGAAGGTTTTTTCATGCGGTACAGCTCCTCCACCGCCAGGCGGGTCTTGGCCACGGGATGGGGCGATTGGGGAAAGCAGCAATACTGGGTGTCCAGGTCGCCCAGGCAGATCACGTCCCCCAGCTCGTACCAATAGTAATCGGCGTACAGGCTGTAGCTGTACAGCGGCGACTGGGTATAGTGAAGCTGCCCGCCGCAGCCGGTGAGGACGAAGCCGTTTTCATCGTGCTGCAGCCGGCCCTCCCCTACCCGGTACACCGCCCGGTGATCCGCCACCACGGCGATGTCCACCGGCAGGTCCAGCCGGTAGCTGCCCTCCTCCAGCTCCCGCCGGACGCACTGACGCTGCCAGGCGTACCAGTCCGGGATATGGGCAAACTCCGTCTCCCCTTCCAGAGCCTCCAGACGGCCGTAAGGGGTCATGGCATAGGTCTTGCCGCAGCCGTGGCAGGTAAGGGTGGCGCCCTTGCCCTCCATGCCGTCCTCCCGGCCGCAGACCGGGCAGCGGTACAAAATCCGGTGGAGGCCTTCGGCCCGGTCAGGGGCGGTCATGGCCACCTGCCGGCGGTACTGCCAGGCAAACTGGTCGAAGGTGAACGCCGCATCCAGCATGGCGTCCAGCTCCGGCACGGAATGGCGGGCGATATCCTCCGGCGTCAGCAGGCACCGGACATGGGCGCTTACCGGAGCATCGTGGCGGTGCAGGCAGTTATACAAGGGCTGCCGGGTAAAGGCGCCGGAGGTGATCACCGTCACCACCGGGACTTTCAGCTTTTTCAGAAGCACCCCCAGCTTCCGGGGCAGGGGCGTGGCGGTGCCGTCAAAGGAATAGCTGGCCTCAGGGTACATCAGCACACTGCAGCCCAGCTCCTCCAGAGCATAGCGCATCTGGCCGATGAGCCCCACATCGCTGACGAACTTATGGGTGGGGATGCAGCCCAGGGCACGCATGAGCCCGCTTTTGCCCACAAAGCCGTCGGTGGTGCAGACGATGGACAGCGGACGGGGAAAGAACAGCTTCACGGCGATCTTCAGATCGATGAAGCTGGAATGGTTCATGAGGATAAGGCAGGGGCCCTCCCCCAGCCGGTCCATATCCTCCGTGGTATGGGTGAACCCCACCTGCCGCAGCTCCGGCGCCGATACGGCGTACAGCAGTCCCCGGATGAGGGGGGACGGGCGCAGCGGCTTGGGGCGTTGGGGCCGGGGCAGCGCCATCACCTGCTGGTAGGGCATGTCAACTACCTTAATCTTCACATTACATCCTCCGGTGCACTCAGGGTCATCTGGCAGGAGAACATGCACTGGCCCTCCCGGTCCAGGCCGCAGGAGAGAACCTCTCCCTCCTCCTGACGGCAATGGATGGTCAGGGGCATGTCCCGCAGCACTTCACGGTGATAGTCGATGCCCAGCTCCGTCACCACGCAGTCCTCCGTGGGAGAGAGGGCGTCCATCACGTAATCGGCATAATGGATGTTGTTGACGTGGCCGTTGACATCCAGCTGGGAAAAGCCGGGGTAAATGGTGTGTCCGGCGTCCTCCGGCTTCCACAGGGGGATCTTGGCCAGACGGCCGGGATAATCGGTTTCGGTGCAGTAGTCGTCGCTGGGATAGAGGTCCTTCACCGGCAGCACACGGCGCTTTTCGCTGTGGACGATGACCCACTCGCTGCTGCCCCGGATCAGGGGCGTGCCGTCCAGAGCGTCCAGGGCGTATTCCCTGCGGAAATTCACCCGGCCCGGCTCCAGCGGCCAGGTGCGGCTCACCACCGTTTCATACCGGTGGGGCTGGCGCAGCAGCCGGTAGCGCACCTTGGTGAGCACCCACAGCTCCTTCTTCTCCAGAAGCCGAAGGTAATCCAGCTGCAGCTCACTGGCATGGAGTCCGGCGATATCCTGAAACAGATCCAGCACCGCCGACGACCGCAGCCGGTCGTGGCAGTCGAAATCCGAGCAGCGAAGGGTATAACGTTGTTCCAAGCGCATCATCGTGTGTCTTCCTCTTTTCCACCTTGGTTTTTCTTCCATGATACCACAATTTCCCCGGCATGCACGACAACAATCGTTGACAAAAGGGCCGCCGGCACGGATGCCGGCGGCCTGTTTCCTTCGGAAAAGCTTTATTTGTGCAGTGCCTTGCGGATGGTGGGGGCAATGGAAACCGCCAACACGCCGCCGATGAGAGCCGTCACCAGCTGGGGCCAGGTGAAGCTGGCCGACAGCACCGCCTGCTGCTTCTCCGGCAGGCCCAGCATGGGCAGTACCACCACCACGATCAAAAGCCACAGCGCCACAAACTTGGCCACGGCTGCCGCCGCCATGCCCACATAGGCCATGGGTTTGCGGTCCCGGCACAGCAGGTGCAGCAGCACCACCAGCACCGTATTGCCTACCGCCACCATGGGCACGATGGGCAGGAAGGCCGGGCCGATGCCTACCAGGAAGGCGCAGAAGGGGCTGAGCACCGCCACCGTCACGCCGCTCCACAGCCCTGCCGTCAGCACTGCCACGCCCAGCACCAGGTTCACACACGAGCCGGTGACGAACTGGCCCATGGCCTTGGTGACGAACTGCAGGCCTACCAGCAGCGCCAGCAGCACCGCCGTTTCCGTGATCCAAAGGGTTTTGCGATTCATATGGATTCTCCTTTTCCTCTTGCAAATTCACACGGAGTATCGTATCATATGGCCAGGATTTTTTTGTTGCCACGGCAACAAAGGAGGAGATTTTCATGGACCTGGCCCTTTTGCAGCGCACCAGTCTTTTTGCCGGCATGGAGCCCGGTGAGATCCGGCAGGTGCTGGAGCAGTCCGGAGCGCTGGTGCGGCAGTACGGCCGTGGTGCCTTTCTCTGGCAGCAAGGGGAAAGCGTGCAGCGCCTGGGCATCGTGCTCTCCGGCACGGTGGACGCTGTCCGCTATCACCGGGGCGGCCGGGCGGAGGCGGTGGGCCGCCAGCAGCAGGGCGGAGTATTCGGGGATCTGGTGGCGGCGGCGGGGGCCCCCAGCCCCGTATCCCTCCAGGCGGCGGAGCCGGCCACGGTGCTGCTGCTGCCGCTGGAAGCCCTCATGGCAGGAGAAGGCCCCGCCATGGCCCGGCTGCGGCAGAACCTGCTGCGGGAGGTGGCGGAGAAGTTCTGGCTTTTGCGGCGGCGGACGGCGTATCTCACGGAGCCGTCTTTGCGGCGGCGGCTGGAACTGTATCTGGGGGACTGCCGGCAGCGCTGGGGAAACCCCTTCACCATCCCCTACAACCGTCAGGAGCTGGCGGATTTTCTGGGGGTGAACCGCAGCGCCCTGTCCCGGGAGCTGGGCCGGATGCAGCGGCAGGGACTGGTGCGCTTTCAGCGCAGCCGGTTCTGGATGCCGGAGTGAAAGAAAAAAGGGAAGGACAAACTGTCCTTCCCTTTTTTCATCAACACGAGGTCTGATCCTCGTTTTTCTTGCGCTGGACGAGCGCCACCATCAGCTTCACCACGCCAAATGCAATGAGCAGCAGGCCCAGTCCCATGAGGAATTCTTTCACAGCAGCACCTCCTTGCTGAAATTCTCATTCGTTCTCCATTCAGCTCCGCAGCAGCTGCAGCAGCTCACGGGGCTTGGGGGGATTGCCCTTATAGAGGCTCATGGCGGTATACACCTTGCCGGCCACCGCGCACAGCACCACCGCCGTCAGCGTTACCAGCACCAGGGAGATGCCCCCCAGGTACAGCGGCACCGTATCCAGCAGCACCGCCGCCGGGGTCACCAGAATGGCGGTGAAGGGCACCAGATACATCCACAGCGGGGCGGCCTCGCCGCCGTCCAGCACACCCAGAAGCAGGCAGCTGAGGAAGCTGGCCACCAGGATCAGGCTGAAGAATACATTGGTGCTGGCCAGGTCCTCGCTCTTCCCTGCCAATGCCCCGCCGATGGCGGACAGAGCGCAGTACATCAGGAAGCCTGCCAGCAGCACACCCACCGCCAGCAGGATGGACGGCAGGCTGAACACTCCCTGCAGCACCGACAGGGAATCGAAAAACTGCAGGATGGCAAAGTCCGCATCCGGCGCCAGGGTACGGCACAGTCCGGCGCCGGCGGCAAAGCCTGCCGCCAGGGACACCACCCATACCGCCAGCTGTCCCAGGCCCGCCAGAGCCAGGGCCAACGTCTTACCCAGCACCAGGGCCGTGGGCCGTACCGACACCAGGAAGAAGTCCATGAGCTTGGAGGTCTTTTCCAGCAGCACGCTGTTGGCCACCCCCTGGCCGTAGAAGAGCACCAGGAAATACATCACCATGATTCCCAGGTACGGCAGGATCATGCCCAGCACCTGACGGATCATGGCATTGGAATCCTGCTGCGTCACGGTGACGGGGGTCATCAGCACCGCCAGCTGCTGGGCTGTGATGCCTGCTTTCACCTGCAGGATGGCCGGGGACACTTCATACAAAAAGGACTCATAGGCCGCCACGTCCTCCTCTGTCAGGGCACTGTCCTCCGTCAGGGAGATATGGGCGGCAAGGCCGGAATCTTCCTGGGTGATGGTCACCAGCAGGGTATGGCTGTCGGCCTGGGCCGGGTCCACATAGGTGATGGCCGGCCAGTCCGTGGGATGGAGCTGGGCGAGGAACTGCCAGTCCGTGAGGCCATCAGCGGTTTCGTCCGTCACCGCCACGGTCTGGGCCTGGCACACCGGCTGGCGCACCGGCACCTCCGGCTCCGGTTCACTGCCGGAAGCGTCGGCGGCCATGAGGCCCAGCACCGCCGCCGGGATCAGGAAGCACAGCAGCGCCACCGCCGCCGTCAGGCGCCGGAAGCCCGGCTGGGCCATCTGACGGCCCAGGGTGAAGGAAAACACCAGTTTCAGTTCGTGTGCCATCATGCACCCTCCTTTCCGCCCCGGGCCATGGTGAGGATCTGACGCCAGTTCAGGCGCTTACCATTATAGATAATGAGACGGGCGTACACACGGCCGGAAAGCCACGCCAGAGCCACCACCAGCACCAGCTGGATGAGCCAGGAGAGCAGCAGCCACGGCAGGGACACCGCCCCTTTGAGATACTGCACCGGCGCGCAGAAGAGTGACAGCACGGGGCAGAGGGTGCTCAGCAGCGCCACGCCTTTCCCCGGCAGAGCGGAGACCACGCAGGAGGCCAGATACCCGGCCATGGTCAGGGTCATCACCGCACCGGAAGCGGCGTTCATCTCCTCCATCTGACTGCAGGAAGCGCCGGAGAGACCCCCCAGCAGGCTCATGGTGAGATACCCCAGGGTCAGGGAGATCACCACCACTGCCACCGCCCAGACACCCTGCTCCTGAATCAGAGGAATAAGGCCTGCAATGCCGGAGGTGATGGACGTCACCGCCTCGCCGCCGAAGATGGCCGCCGTTACCGCCAGGGAGATGCCCCAGCCCGCCGCCAGCACCGCCAGCAGGCCCAGGACATACACCATGGCCGCCAGCACCTTGCCCAGCAGCAGCGCCATGGGCTCCACGCTCACCAGCAGAAGCTCCACCAGCCGGGAGCTCTTCTCCTCGATCACCGCACGGATCACGTAGCTGGCAGACATCAGGCACAGGATCATCACAGCGATGGAATAGCCGTACTGCAGCCAGAAGTTAGACATATCGTCGTCCGCATCCACTACGATGGGCTTTTCATCCACCGCCGCATCGTCGGTTTGGGGCGTATGGATCCGCAGGCCGCCGTCCAGGATGGCCAGCTGCTTCGCCGTGAGGCCCGCCGCCTGGAGCCGCAGGTTCTCCACCGCCTGGCGCAGGCTCTCTTCCAGCGCCCGGAGGGCATCGCCGGATGCGCTGCCGGTAACGGCGATGGTATACGCCGGCAGGGAGCCGGTGACGGTGGCCTGGGCCTCCGCCTCCTCTTCCGGCACCAGGGTGACGCCGGACCACTCCGGCAGCAGCTTTACCGCCGATGTCAGGGAAAGGTCGCTCTCATCCACCAGGTTCACCAGGGCCGGCAGGTCCGATTCCGTCTCTTCCCCGCCGCCGGTGCGCTGCTGGAAAAAGGTCATGGCGGGCATACTCACCACCATCAGCACCAGCAGGATCACCAGGCTCACCAGGTTGCCCCGGCTTTTGCACATCTGGGTGAGGGTGAAGGAAAACACCTGCCGGGTACCGGAGAGGGACGCTTTATACTTCCCCATCCGACACACCTCCCACCGTTTCCACGAAGATCTCGTGGAGGCTGGGCTCCCGCAGATCGAAGGTCACCACCGTGATGCCGGCGGCCATCAGGTCCGAAAGCAGCCCGTTGGCCTGCTGCTCACCGGTGATGCGCAGCTCATATTCCTGCTCCTTCCGGGAACGGACGGTGATGCCCCGGGCCTGGATATAGGGCAGGGCGTCGCCCTCGGTTTTCAGATAGAGGTTCACCCGGCCCCGCTCTTTCTTGATGGCGTTGAGGTTGCCCTGCAGCACCGGCTTGGAGCGGTGCAGGATGGTGAGGTCCGTGCAGAACTCCTCCACCGTGGCCATCTGGTGGCTGGACATGATGAGGTATTTGCCCTGGCGGATCTCCTCACGGATGATGCCTTTGAAAAGATCCGTATTCACCGGGTCAAGACCCGACAGGGGCTCATCGAGGATCAGCAGCTCCGGATTTGCGATGAGGGCGGTGATGAGCTGAATTTTCTGCTGGTTGCCCTTACTGAGCTGATCGGCGGTCCGGGGCTTTGCCCGGCGGCGGCCGTTGGAGGCAGGATAGAGATACTCCTCCAGCTCCAGACGCTCTGCCCAGTCACGGATGCGCTTGCGGGCTTCCTGCCGCTCCACGCCACGGAGGGCGGCAAAATATAAAAGCTGATCCATCAGGGGATACTTGGGATAAAGGCCCCGCTCCTCCGCCAGGTACCCTACGCTGCAGCGGCGGGTATCCAGCGGTGCGCCGTTCCACAGCACCGTGCCGCCGTCACGGGAGAGCATGCCCAGCATCATGCGGATGCTTGTGGTCTTGCCGGCGCCGTTGGTACCCAGCAGGGCGTAGACCCCGGGGCGGTCCATGGTGAAGCTGAGATGGTCCACCACCACCCGGCCGCCGTAGCTTTTGGTCAGATCCTTGACTTCCAGACTCACAGTTTTTCCTCCTTGCTGCCGCCGGAAATGGGCGGCTCTTCTACCGCAAAGGATACCACCCCCTCCCGCATTTTGGCAAGCAGGAGAGAGAAAAAAAGCCGTGCAGCTTTGCCGCAAAATTTTGTCTATTTCGACAAAAGTATGTTTTTGGAAAAGAAGTTGCGGCAATGAATTGCTTTTGAGAAAAGTTATGGTATACTGAATGTGCATGAATTGCTGCTTTTTCCTATCGCTTTGCATCCCGGCGGCACTTTTTCCCGTCGCCGGTGCGGTGCTTGATGCGGTATGAAGTCCCATACAGCCGGGCAAACTATGTCCGGTGAAAACGAAATCCTAAGAGAGGGTGCCTATTTTGAATCAATATATCATCAACGGACACCGTCCCCTGTTCGGCGAGATCACCATCAGCGGCGCCAAAAACGCTGCTGTGGCCATCATCCCCGCCGCACTGATGGTGGATGGCGTGTGCCGTATTGAGAATATCCCCCAGATCAGTGATGTGACGCTGCTGTTCTCCATTCTGGAAGGACTGGGCGCACGGGTGCGGGTTTTGAACCAGCACGCCGTGGAGATCGACAGCCGGCAGGTGCACAGCACCAAGCCTCAGTTCGATCTGGTCCGGCAGATCCGGGCCTCCTATTATCTCATCGGTGCACTGCTGGGCCGGTTCGGCGAGGCCACCGTGGCCATGCCCGGCGGCTGCGATTTCGGCGTGCGGCCCATCGACCAGCACATCAAGGGCTTTACCGCTCTGGGCGCCAAGGTGGAGGAGGGCAACTTCGTCCACGCCAAGGTGGAGGGCGGACGGCTCACCGGCGCTTCGGTGTATATGGACGTGGTGAGCGTAGGCGCCACCATGAACGTGATGATGGCCGCTGCACTGGCCAAGGGCACCACTACCATTGAAAACGCCGCCAAGGAGCCCCACATCGTGGACCTGGCCAACTTCCTGAACTTCATGGGCGCCGATATCAAGGGCGCAGGCACCGACTCCATCAAGATCCGGGGCGTGGACCGTCTTACCGGCGGCACCTACAGCATCATCCCCGACCAGATCGAGGCCGGCACCTATATGGCTGCCGTGGCCGCTGCCGGCGGTCAGCTGCTCATCAAGAACGTGATCCCCAAGCACATGGACTGCATCAGCGCCAAGCTCATGGAGATGGGCGTTTATGTGGAGGAGCTGGACGACGCACTGCTGGTGCGCCGCAGCGGCGAGCTGCAGCGTGTGAACGTAAAGACTCTGCCCTATCCCGGTTTCCCCACGGATATGCAGCCCCAGATCGTGGCAGTACTGTCCCTGGCCCACGGCACCAGTATGGTCACCGAGGGCGTATGGAGCAACCGCTTCCGCTACGTGGACGAACTCAAGCGTCTGGGCGCCCACATCCAGGTAGACGGCCGTGTGGCCGTGGTGGAGGGTGTGGACCATTTCCGGGGCGCACCCATCCAGGCCTGTGACCTCCGGGCCGGTGCGGCTCTGGTGGTGGCGGCTCTGGCCGCCGAAGGCACCACGGAGATCAGCCACGTGCAGTATATCGAACGGGGCTATGAGGATCTGGTAGGCAAGCTGCGGGCCGTAGGCGCCGACATCCGGCTGGTAGATCTGCCGGAACACCGCAGCACCATGAAAGACATCGGCTGACATGGCACCAGCGCCCTGCCGTACCGCATCGGCAGGGCGCTGTTTGCTATCTGCTATTCAACGTAAAGGAGCATACCCCATTGCTGCTGCTACATACCCTGGCCAGCGGATCGGAGGGCAACTGCCTGCTGGTCCGTCACGGCGACGCCGCATTGCTGGTGGACGCCGGTATTTCCTTGCGCCGCATCAAGGCAGGCCTTTCCGATCTGGGCCTGACCATGGACCACATACAGGGCATTTTGCTCACCCACAGCCACAGCGACCATGTGTGCGCCCTGGCTACCCTGGTGAAGCATCACCCCACCCCCCTCTACGCCACCGCCGGTACCGCCGGCGCCGTGGAGCGGAAGCTGGGGGCGCTGCCCCAGCTCCACACCCTGGCTCCGGACGCCCGGTTCACCATCCGGGACTTCCGGGTACAGCTGTTCCCCACCGCCCACGACGCACCCCAGAGCGTGGGCTGCCGCATCGATGCGCCCAGCGGCAGCGTGGGCATCCTCACCGACACCGGGTACGTCACCCAGGCGGCGGCGGAGGTACTCACCGGGGCGGAGCTGCTGGTGCTGGAGAGCAATCACGATCCCGAGACCCTGCGTTCCGGTCCCTATCCGCCCTATCTCAAGGAGCGGATCCTGGGCCGGCAGGGACATCTTTCCAATGACGATGCCGCCGCCTTTGCCGTGGAGATGGCCCGGCGGGGCACCCGGCAGATCCTGCTGGCCCATCTGAGCCGGGAGAACAACACCCCGGCCATGGCCCTGGAGACGGTGCGCCGTGCTCTGCGGTGGGCGGATCTGGATACGGCGGTGGCCGTTGCGCCCCGCAGCGGTGTAAGCCCGTGCTACCGGGCAGGGACGGTGTGAGATGGAAAAAATCCGTATCATCTGTGTGGGCAAGCTGAAAGAGCCCTTTTACCTCCAGGCCCAGGAGGAGTACCGCAAGCGGCTGAGCCGCAGCTGCCAGCTGGAGATCCTGGAGCTGCCGGAGCAGCGTCTGCCGGAGGATCCCTCCCCGGCCCAGATCCAAAAGGCCCTGGCGGCGGAGGCGGAGGCCATCTTGCCCAGGATCGCCGGGCACTGCATCGCTTTGTGCATCGAGGGCAAGCCCTGTGCCAGTGAGGTGCTGTCACAGCGGATGCAGGAGCTGGCGACCCTGGGTCAGTCCCCCTTCACCTTCCTCATCGGCGGCAGCGTGGGGCTGGCGGAGACCGTCAAGGCCCGGGCGGACTGGAAGCTCTCCCTATCACCCATGACCTTCCCCCACCATCTGGCACGGGTAATGCTTTTGGAACAGATCTACCGCAGTTATCAGATCCGGCTGGGAAGCCGCTACCATAAATAAGGAGGAATGACCATGGACCGAGGAAGCTGGGGTCTGGGCAGTGCCGGACCCGCCTGGCCCACCGACCCCCGGGGCGAGAAGGAGCCGGCGGCGCTGCTGTGCCGTCTGGCGGATGATCCGGCCCAGGCCGGGGTCATACAGTCGCTGCTGGCTGCATACGGTGTGCCGTGCCTGTCCTATTACGATCAGCAAAGCGCCCGCGTCATCACCGGCACCGCCGCGGGTGGCGTAGGGCTATACGTACCCGCCTCACGGCTGGCAGAAGCGGAGGAGCTGCTTTCCGCCCGGCACAGTGAGGATTGAATCAAGAAAGGAGATAACCCCTATGTCCTACCGTCAGGAATACGAAAAATGGCTCAACAGCGGTGTCCTTACCGCCGAAGAACTGCAGGAGCTGCAGAGCATCGCCGGCGATGAGAAGGAGATCGAGAGCCGGTTCTACGCACCGCTGGAATTCGGCACCGCCGGACTCCGTGGCACCATGAAGATGGGCTTGCACCAGATGAACCTCTATGTGGTCCGCTGGGCCACCCAGGGCTTCGCCCAGCTCATCTGCGACGAAGGAGCGGAGGCCATGAAAAAGGGCGTGGCCATCTGCATGGACTGCCGCCTCCATTCCCAGGAATTTGCCCGGGCTGCCGCCCAGGTCTGCGCCGCCAACGGCGTACATGTGCGGCTCTTTGAGAGCCTGCGGCCCACGCCGGAGCTGAGCTTCGCCGTCCGGGAATACGGCTGCCAGGCGGGCATCAACATCACCGCCAGCCACAACCCCAAGGAGTACAACGGCTACAAGGTCTACTGGTCCGACGGCGCCCAGCTGCCCCCCCACCACGCCGACGCCGTGGCCAAGAAGCTGGCCGGCATCGACATCTTCCGGGATGTAAAGACCATGGATTATGACGAAGCCGTCTCCCGGGGGCTCATTGAGATCCTGGGGGAGGAGACGGACCGGCGGTTCATGGACAACGTCCTTTCCATGATCAACGACAAGGAGTCCATGGCCAAGGTGGCCGACACCTTCCAGGTGGTCTACACTCCCTTCCACGGCTGCGGCCACAAGCTGGTGCCCCAGGCCCTCCGTGCCCTGGGGGTGAAGCATCTGCACTGCGTGGAGCAGCAGATGGTCATTGACGGCAACTTCCCCACGGTGGTCTCCCCCAACCCGGAGAACCCCGAGGGCTTCTATCTGGCCATTGAGCTGGCCGATCAGGTGGGCGCCGACTTCATCGTAGGCACCGACCCCGACAGCGACCGGGTGGGCATCATGGTCCGCAGCCATGACGGCAGCTTCATCCCCGTCACCGGCAACCAGACCGGCGTGCTGCTGGCAGACTACCTTATGGGCGCTCTCAAGCGCACCGGCAAAATGCCTGCAGATCCGGTGCTGCTGAAGACCATCGTCACCACGGAGATGGCCCGGGCGGTGGCCCAGGCCCACGGCGTTGCCTGCTACGACACCTTCACCGGCTTCAAGTTCATGGCCGAGAAGAAGAACCAGCTGGAAAAGGAAGGCAAGGGCACTGTCATCATGTCCTACGAGGAGTCCTACGGCTACATGCTGGGAGACTACGTCCGGGACAAGGACGCCGTCACCGCTTCCCTGCTCATCACCGAGATGGCCGCCTGGTACGCCGCCCAGGGCATGACCCTGTACGACGCCCTGCAGCAGCTCTACCGCACCTACGGCTGGTACGGTGAAAAGACCCACAACCTGGTGATGCCGGGTCTGGACGGTCTGGAAAAGATGGCGGCCCTGATGGCCTCCCTGCGGCAGAATCCCCCCACGGCCATCGCCGGGGTGGATGTAGCGGTCCGGAAGGACTACACCGACGGCACCGTGATCCGCTGCGCCGACGGCGCCGTGTCCAAGATGGAGCTGTCCGGCTCCAACGTGCTGCGCTATGAACTCTCCGACGGCACCGTGATCCTGGTGCGGCCCTCCGGCACCGAGCCCAAGATCAAGATCTATATCCTGACCCTGGGCAAGGACGCCGCAGAGCGTGACGAGAACATCGAAAAGTACAGCCGCTGGGTGGAAAGCCTCACCTAAGGCTCACAAGTTCACAAAAAAATCCCCCGGGGAACATCCCCGGGGGATTCTTTTATGCTGCTTTTCAGGAGGGATAGCTCTGACTGTAGAGCACCTGTCCGTCGGCGGAGCAGTAGGTCATCACCACCACCACTTCGTCGGGCTTGCTCACCGCTTCGGCGGCACTGTCATACACCTCTTTGAGGATCGCCTCCATCTCGTCGGCCATCAGCGCCAGATTGGTGGCGATGATCTCCAGCTGCTCATCGCTGAAAGCATCCAGATAGGTGTAGGTATACGTCATGGTATTGCCCTGGGCGGTGACCTCCACCTTCAGACCCTGGGCCTCCACCTGGGGTTTGATGCTCTCCATCTCCTGCCGGAACTCGTCCGTTTCCACATAGTCCTGCACCGTTACATCGCCGCCGCAGGCCACCAGAGACAGCACCAGCAGCAGGCCCAGCATCGCAGACACAAGCCGCTTGCCAACCAATTTCATACTCTCTTCCTCCTTTATTTTCCGGGGCCCGGAGGCCTCTCAAAGGCATGGTAGCACAGCTGTCTGCCTTTGGCAAGGGGAAATCGTTCTTTCGCAGAAAGAAGGGTCTTACACCAGCTTGTGGATCCACTGGCTGATGGTATCATACAGCCGTCCGTAGCCGGGCATGGTGAGATGGATGCCGTCGGCGGCGATCATGTTGGCGCAGCTGCGGTCCCACAAGAAGGCCTCCCGGGCCGGGATCAGCGGCAGATCGTCCTCCGATGCCACCCGTGCCACCGCATGGGAATACAGCTCCTGGAACCGGTAGATCATCTGGCAGTCCCCCAGCCAGCCCAGAATGCGGCTGCGGTCCAGCCCCTTGCGGCAGATGAAATCCAGATACCGCTGGGCGTCAATGGGAGGCAGGGTCATCAGCACCGGCTGGATGCCCCGCTCCTTCAGGTTCCCCGCCGTGCGGCGCAGGGTGGCCATGAACTCCTGCAGCTCCGTCTTGGGATGGTGCTCCCCTTCCGGCTCCGCCGCCACAGCCGCCCAGTCAAAGTCACTGTCGTTGCCGCCGTAGCCCACCAGAGCGCACCGGGCCTCCAGCCCACGGTCCAGATCGTGCTGCACCAGAGCCTCACCCTTGCGGATGGTGGCCCCCATCTTGGCACGGTTCACCACCTGCTCCCCCTGCTGCACGTACTTGCCCAGCAGCTCATCAATATGAAAATGATACCGGAACTGTTCATCCGGCACCGTGGCCTTCAACAGCGAATCTCCATAGACATACAGCGTTTCGTTCATATGGCGCCTCCTGATTGGTTCTATCATTGTATCTAATATAGCATATTAGTTATGCCCAGTCAATAGGCTTTTTATCCGTTTTTTATTGCGCTTACTGGCGATTTCTGATATAATGCCTGGCAGCAACACACAAGGAGGACAGAATATGAACTATGACCGGGAGCTGCTGGTACACAAGCTGCAGCGTTGGGAGGCCTTTGTGGACGGGTATCGTCTGCCGGAATGGGAGGCGCTGCCGGATTTCGGGCTGTATATGGATCAGGTGATGGTACTGCTGGGGGAGTATCTGTCCTTCATCCCGGCGGCGGGGGAAGATCCCGAACGGCTGGTGACCGCCAGCACCATCAATAACTATGTGCGTCTGAAGATCATGCCTGCGCCGGTGAAGCGCAAGTACGGCCGGGTGCATCTGGCGTATCTCATCATGATCCTGACGCTGAAGCTGTCTTTGAGCATCGGCGATGTGCAGAAGCTGCTGCCGTCCCACCTGACGGAGGAGGAGGTCTGCACCCTCTACCGCAGCTATACCGAGAAATTCCAGAACACCGGCCGGCTGTTCTCCAAGCAGATGGAGACCGCCCGGCAGGAGGCCGCCGATCCCCAGCTCAGTCCCGACGAGGCTGCCGGACGCATGGTGATCCAATGGGCGCTGAACGCCTCCTTCCAGGCGCTGCTGGCCCGGAAGATGCTGAGCCTTCAGGGCGCTGATCCTCAGACGGTGCTGGCGGCGGAAGAACAGGAGAACTGACGTCTTTTTACAAATTATTTACCGTTAAGGACTTGTTTAGATGCGGCAGTATGGTATACTAAGAAGGTAAGGATTTACCATAAGAAATGAGGATGCCTATGGACTGGCTCACCCAACTGCTGCAAAATCCATTTCTCATCACCAGCGTGTCCTCCTGGGCCATTGCCCAGGTGCTGAAGGTGATCATCAACGCCGCCGTCCACCGGAAGATGGACTGGAGCCGCCTGTTCGGCGACGGCGGAATGCCCAGCGGACACAGCGCCACGGTATCCTCCCTGGCGGTGTTTACCGCCCTGGCTTGCGGCCCCGGTTCGTTCCAGTTTGCCGTTACCGCCATTCTGGCCATCATCGTCTGCCATGACGCCACCGGCGTGCGGCAGGAAACCGGCAAGCAGGCGGTGGTGCTCAACGAGCTGATGAAGCATTTTGAGGACCTGTTCAACCCCGAAACCACGGAAAAGGAGCTCAAGGAGCTGGTGGGCCATACGCCGCTGCAGGTGGCGGCAGGTGTGGTGCTGGGCATCGCCAACGCCTTCTTCATGTATTACGTGGTCTTTTCGTAACGGGTCGGTTTGCCTGAAGGAGACGATTATTCCCGCTCCCAGTATACAAGTCATAGCGCTTCTTTTGCTGAAGCAGTCTATCGGCAGATGCCCATTTATTGGGGAGGTGATGGACGAGTTGAGGTGGTATCATGGGGCTAAGTAAGCGAGTTTTTTCTACAGCAGCCATTTGCTGCATTTGCTATATACTGCTGGCGGTATTGGTTGCCTTGAGCTTCTCCGGAAAAATCTTTACTTCCAGCCTTTTGATTTGTGTAATGACAAATTCAATTACTGCCCTATATTCCCGTACTTTTTCAGGGAAAAAAAGTCTGGTATGCATGGCAATACTCGCTTTTGCTGTAAACACGCTCTTTCTGATTCTAAGAATTACGGGCGTATATCCTCCGCAAGGGGAATATCCGTCGGACGGAGAATTGGTGGGCGCAATCATTTTGATAGTCTTTAGCTTCGTATGGATACTCTATGGCATGAAAGCATTGCGTCAAACACAATCACGCCATTGATGCCAAGCTTTACCCTCCGGAGAATCGTATGACATAGAAATACGGATTACGCCTTTATTGGAACAAAATGCCTTCTTCATGTATTACGTGGTCTTTTCGTAATGGATCGGGCGGAGCTTTCCGTCTCTCCCCCTCTCTCATCGTCTCCCAGGCGGCGCAGTGAATGCGCCGCCCGGTTTCTTTTTTCTCCCCCCTCTTGACAGTGACCGGCGTTGGTGCTACTATCATTTCACAATTAAGTTAAATGTGAAATGAGGTGGACGCCATGGCACTGCAGCAGACCATGAAGGCCCTGGCCGATCCCACCCGGAGGGAGATCCTGACGCTTCTGAAGGCCGGGCCCATGGCAGCCGGAGACATCGCCGGGAAGTTCTCGTTGTCGGCGGCGGCGGTATCCCGGCACCTGGCGGTGCTGCGGCAGGCGGATCTCATCCGGGATGAGCGGGAAGGGAAATTCATTTACTATCGGCTCAACGCATCGGTATTGGAGGAAATTCTGCTGTTCCTCACGGATCTGAAAGGAGGCACGGAGGATGATACGGAGAAATAAAGGCAAGGCATTGGTTTCGTCGCTGCTGATTTTGCTGCCCATGGTGGTGGGACTGCTGCTGTGGCAGCAGCTGCCGGAGCAGGTGGCCGTTCACTGGGGGGTCTCCGGCGCCGCCGACGGCTGGGCGAGCCGGGGCTGGGCGGTGTTTGTGCAGCCGCTGGTCCTGTTGGCCATCCACTGGCTGTGTCTGGGCATCACCGCCGCCGATCCCCGGAACCGGCAGCAGGACCCCAAAATGGTGGGGCTGGTGTTCTGGCTGGTGCCGGTGATCGGTCTTGTGGCCTGCGGGTCCATCTACGCCGTGGCACTGGGCAGCAGCCTCTCCCCGGCTCAGGTGATCCCCACGGGGCTGGGGGTGCTGTTCCTCATCATCGGCAACTATCTGCCCAAGGTGCAGCCCAACTACACCATCGGCTTCAAGCTACCCTGGACCCTCAACAGCCGGGAGAACTGGCACCGCACCCACCGGCTGGCGGGGCGGCTGTGGGTCATCGGCGGCGGCGTGCTGATCCTGGTGGGGCTTCTGCCCCTGAGCTGGGCCGTATGGGTGCAGCTGGGGATCTTCCTGATCATGGCACTGGTGCCCATGGTGTACTCCTACTGCTTCTACCGCCGGGAAGAACAGGAACGCTAAAAAAGAAGCCCCTTGGGGGGCTTCTTTTTTATGCCGTTTAATCCGCCACCGGCAGGATCATACTGCAGCGGCCGGGAACGTCCAGAGCCTGAAAATACCGCTGCTCCAGAGGGATCCACCGCTGAAAGAACCGCTGGGCCTGCTCCGGAGTGTTCCGCTGCAGGATGCGGCGGCGCTGCAGGTCCGGGCGGATGTCCAGAAAGAGGGAGAAATCATAATACGGCGCCAGATCCGGGTGCATGGCATAGGCGCCCTCCACCAGCACCAGAGGTGCCGGGGTCACCTCCACCACCGGGCCCAGGGCTCCGGCGGCGCAGTCATAGCGGCGGTAGGCAGCCTGCCCGCCCCGCTGCAATGGCTGCAGCACCTCGGCCAAAAACCGCTCACGGTCCACGTTGCCCCCGGGCTCGGAAAGACGCTCCGGTGTGCGCTGATGGGGCTGGAGGAAGAAATCATCCATATGAAACACGGTGCAGCCGTACCGCTCCCGGGCCAGCCGGGCCAGGGTGGTTTTCCCGGCGGCGCTGCCGCCCTCAATGGCCACCATGGCCGGACGGTTCAGCTGCTCCAGCGCCTGCCAGAAGGGGGTAAAATCCGTCATCTCAGGCCCTCTGGGCGGCGGCGCTGCGCTCCAGCACCATCACCAGCACCGGGATCAGGACGATCTGCAGCACGATACCGGGGATGGCATTGGTGACGGCTCCGGCCATGAAGGCAGCCAGCGTGAAGCTGCCGCCGGTGAGGCCCATGCACACCCACATGGCGGCGCCCCATACCAGACGGCCCGCCACCATGGCCCCCA
>CALWXA010000086.1 GCA_944385395.1 uncultured Oscillospiraceae bacterium
TAAAATGGGCCAGGGCGCCAAGCCGGGCATCGGCGGGCCCCTGCCCGGCCCCCAGATGATCGGCGACGTGGCCCGTACCCGTATGGTGCCGGAGGGGGCTGACGCCATTTCCCCGGCGCCCCACCATGATATCTACTCCATTGAGGATCTGCGCCAGCTGGTGGGCTCGGTGAAGGAGGCCACTAACGGACAAAAACCGGTGATCGTGAAGGTGGCGGCGGTGCACAATATTGCCGCCATTGCCAGCGGCATTGCCCGGTCCGGGGCGGACATCATCGCCATCGACGGCTTCCGGGGCGGCACCGGCGCGGCGCCCACCCGGATCCGTGACTATGTGGGTATTCCCATTGAACTGGCCTTGGCGGCGGTGGACCAGCGGCTGCGGGATGAGGGCATCCGCAACCAGGTGTCCCTCATTGCCGGCGGCAGCATCCGCTCCTCGGCGGACGTGGTGAAAGCCATCGCTCTGGGGGCAGACGCCTGCTATGTAGGCACGGCTGCGCTGCTGGCCCTGGGCTGCCGGCTGTGCCGCTCCTGCCAGAGCGGCAGATGCAACTGGGGCATCGCCACCCAGGACCCCAACCTGGTAAAGCGGCTGGATGTGGAAACCGGCAGCCGCCGCCTGGTGAATCTGATGACCGCCTGGCGGCAGGAGATCAGGGAGATGCTGGGCGGTATGGGCATCAATTCCATCGAGGCCCTCCGGGGCAACCGCCTGATGCTCCGTGGTCTGGGCCTGACGGAACGGGAGCTGCGGATTCTGGGAATTCCCCACGCCGGAGAGTAAAAAATGCCAGGAAACAGTAGGAATTTGTACGGAGGTGTGCTATAATGATCCACATTGATGCAACAAATATGGATTATCACCAGCTCAACAGCGCCATCCGGGACCATACAGGGCAGATGGAGATCACCGGCTGCCTGGGGCAGCGGTTCATCGGCGCGGGCATGTCCCACGGGGAGATCCGCATCAGCGGTGTTCCCGGCAACGCCCTGGGTGCCTATCTCAACGGGGCCACCATTGAGGTGCTGGGCAACGCCCAGGATGCGGTGGGCGATACCATGAACGCCGGTACCATCGTGATCCACGGGGACATCGGGGACGCGGCGGGCTACGCCATGCGGGGCGGCGCCCTGTACGTCCGGGGCAATGCCGGCTACCGTGCCGGCATCCACATGAAGGCTTTCGGGGACAAGTCGCCGGTGATGGTCATCGGCGGCCGTGCCGGCAGCTTTTTGGGAGAATACCAGGCCGGAGGCGTCATCATCGTCCTGGGCCTGCATACGGACGGAAAACCTGTGGTGAGCAATTTCCCCTGTACGGGGATGCACGGGGGCAAGCTGTACCTGCGCTGGGACTGCCGGAACCTGCTGCTGCCTCCCCAGGTGACGGCCCACCCCGCCACAGAGGCGGAGCTGCAGGAGATCGCCGGGTATGTAGAGACCTATGGCCGCCTGTTCGGAGCGGACAGCCGCCGGATTCTGTCCGGGCCCTTTACCGTCATTGCCCCGGACAGCCATAATCCGTACCGGCAGATGTATGTTGCAAATTGAAGAAAGCAGGTGACACCGTGAAATACACTCCGGAAGAAGTGATGCAGTTTGTGGCCCAGGAGGGGGTACAGTTCATCCGCCTGGCCTTTTGTGATATTTATGGCAGGCAGCGCAACGTGGCGGTGATGCCCAGCGAATTGCCCCGGGCCTTCGCCTTCGGCATCGCCATTGACGCCTCGGCCATTGACGGCTTCGGCGGCGAGGTGCGTTCGGACCTGCTGCTGCACCCGGATGCGTCCACGCTGGTGCAGCTGCCCTGGCGGCCGGAGCAGGGGAAGGTGGTGCGGATGTTCTGTGACATCTCCTATCCTGACGGCCGTCCCTTTGAGCGGGATACCCGCAGCATCCTCAAGCAGGCGGTGTCCCGTGCGGCCCAGGAGGGTTATGCCTTCTCCTTCGGTGCGGAAATGGAGTTTTACCTGTTTCGGCTGGACGAACATGGGGACCCCACCCAGATCCCCTATGACCGGGCGGGCTATATGGATATCGCCCCGGAGGACAAAGGGGAAAATATCCGCCGTGAGATCTGTATCCTGCTGGAACAAATGGGCATCCAGCCGGAGAGCTCCCACCATGAAAGCGGCCCGGGCCAGAACGAGATCGATTTCCGCTATTCCGATCCCCTGACGGCAGCGGACGACGCCCTGACCTTCCACGCCGTGGTGCGTACGGTGGCAGCCCGGAACGGCCTGCACGCCGATTTTTCTCCCAAGCCTCTGCCGGACTGGGACGGCAACGGCATGCACATCAATATTTCCGCCAAGAGCAGCAGCGGCCGGGACCCCATGCCCTGGCTCATTGCCGGCGTTCTGGATAAGATCCGGGATATGACGCTGTTTTTGAATCCCTGCGAGCAGTCCTACCGCCGGTTGGGCCGTGATAAGGCGCCCCGGTACGTCTCCTGGTCCCATGAGAACCGGTCCCAGCTGATCCGGATCCCTGCCGCCGTAGGGGAATACCGCCGGGCGGAGCTGCGCTCCCCGGACCCCATGGCCAATCCCTACCTGGCCTACGCTCTGCTGATCCACGCCGGACTGGAGGGCATCCACCGCCAGCTGGAGCTTCCGGCGGCGCTGGAATACAACAACTACACCGCCTCGGCCCAGACCCTGGCGGGCTATGCCAAACTCCCGGGTACGCTGCATGAAGCCCAGACCCTGGCATCGGAGAGTGACTTTATCCGTGCCCACCTTCCCCAACCGGTGCTTTCCGCCTTCTGCCGCCGCTGAAAGCCTGAGGAACACAAATAGGAAAGGGGGGAGCCCATGGTCTTTCAGGAACAGACCTATAGCGTACTGATTGTTTCCGCCACCGACCGCTTTGTCCAAAGCATCATGCCATTGCTCCCCGTTACCGACTATTGGCCCGTCACCACGGCGGGCAGCGTAGGGGAGGCCCGGCGCCTGCTGGTGGAGGCCAGCTTTGATATCGTGCTCATCAACGCCCCGCTGCCAGACGATTTCGGGATGCGTCTGGCAGTGGATATCTGCAGTACCACCGGAGCAGGTGTTTTGCTGCTGGTGAAAAATGACCTCTACGACGACGTGTACGCCAAGATGGTGACCCACGGTGTCATGACCCTCTCCAAGCCCACCAGTTTGCAGATGGTGGCCCAGAACCTGCGGCTTTTGTGTGCCACCCGGGAACGGCTGCGGCATATGGAAGCCCGGCAGGCCACGGTGGAGGAGAAGATCCAGGAGATCCGCCTGGTGAACCGCGCCAAATGGCTGCTGATCCAGTGCATGCACATGACGGAACCGGAGGCCCACCGCTATATTGAGCGGCAGGCCATGGACCTGCGGATCACCAAACGCCAGGCGGCGGAACAGATCATCAGCACCTACCAGTGAATCCCATTGACAACGCCGCACGCCGGCGCTATAATGACATGCGTTGAACAAAGGCGTTCATCCTGGGACAAGTGTCCCCGGATGGACGCTTTTTCTTTTTTTGCATAAGGAGGCATCGGTATGACCAAGTATATTTTTGTCACCGGCGGCGTGGTATCGGGCCTGGGGAAAGGCATTACGGCGGCGTCCCTGGGCCGTCTTTTGAAGGCCCGTGGTCTGAAGGGGGCAGCCCAGAAGCTGGACCCCTATATCAACGTGGACCCCGGCACCATGAGCCCCTACCAGCACGGTGAGGTGTACGTCACCGAGGACGGTGCGGAAACGGACCTGGATCTGGGACACTATGAGCGGTTCATCGACGAGGACCTGAACCAGTATTCCAACCTCACCACCGGCAAGGTCTACGCCGGAGTCATTGCCAGGGAGCGCCGGGGCGAGTATCTGGGCTCCACGGTCCAGACCATTCCCCATATCACCGACGCCATCAAGGAGTTCATCTACCGGGTGGGCAGCAAGACCGGCGCAGACGTGGTGATCACGGAGGTAGGCGGCACCATCGGCGATATGGAAAGCCAGCCCTTCCTGGAGGCCATCCGCCAGGTGGGCCGTGAGGTGGGCCATGGAAACAGCCTCTATATCCATGTGACCCTGGTACCGTACCTCAAAGCCTCCGGCGAGCATAAATCCAAGCCCACCCAGCACTCCGTCAAGGAGCTGCAGGGACTGGGCATCTCCCCGGATGTCATCGTCCTGCGCAGTGATGAACCCATCACCGATGCCTCCATTTTCCGGAAAATTGCGGATTTCTGCGGCGTGAAGGCCGACTGTGTCATCGAAAACCCCACCTTGCCCACCATCTATGAAGCGCCGCTGCACCTGGAGCAGGCAGGCTTTTCCAAGGTGGTGTGCCGTGAGCTGCACCTCCAGACCCCGGAACCGGATCTCACCGACTGGACCGCCATGGTCCATGCCGTCCGGAACCTCTCTCATCAGGCCACCATCGGCCTGGTGGGCAAATATGTCCGGCTCCACGATGCCTACCTCTCCGTGGCGGAAGCCCTGCGGCATGCAGGCTTTGCCCTGGATGCCAAGGTGGACATCCGCTGGATCGACTCGGAAACCATCACGCCGGACACGGCGCCCCAGGTGCTCTCCGGTCTGGACGGCATCATCGTCCCCGGCGGTTTCGGCTCCCGGGGCATTGAGGGTATGATCCTGGCGGCCCGGTATGCCCGTGAGCAGGGGATCCCCTACTTCGGCATCTGCCTGGGCATGCAGATTGCGGTGATGGAGTACGCCCGCAACGCCGCCGGTATTCCGGACGCCACCTCCGGCGAACTGGACAGCGAGGCGCCCCATAAGGTCATCGACTTCATGCCCGGCCAGAGCGATGACCTGGATAAGGGCGGCACGCTGCGCCTGGGCAGCTTCCCCTGCGCCGTGCAGCCCGGCACTGTGCTGGAGCGGTGCTATCAGGCGGATCTCATCCATGAGCGCCACCGCCACCGCTATGAGTTCCATAATGACTACCGTGAGATACTGTGCCATGCCGGCCTCACCCTCAGCGGCCTGTCGCCCGACGGCCGTCTGGTGGAGGCGGTGGAGCTGAGTGACCGCAGCTTCTATGTGGGCGTCCAGTTCCATCCTGAGTTCAAGAGCCGTCCCAACCGTCCGCATCCTTTGTTCCGTGGCTTTGTGGCGGCGTCTCTGACTGGCCGCAGCTGACGCTCCCAGGCTTTTCCCCTTGTCAAGTCTGACATTTGACTTTATACTGGTGGGAGAATCCATCGCCCCGCCGGGGCGTATAGAACAGGAGGGGCGGATATGAACCACGACCCCAATACCCAGCAGGAGAGCACGGCGCTGCGTCTGTTCCGTGACTACCGGGAATTTCAGCAGCTGCAGCATATCTACCATGCCGCCATACAGGAGATCCGGATGCGCCTGGAGGTGCTCAACGACGAGTTCAGCGTCACCTACCAGCGCAGCCCCATCCACCATATCGAAAGCCGCCTGAAAACCGCCGGCAGTATTGTGGAGAAGATGGAGCGCAAGGGCATCCCCCTGACGGTGGAAAACGCCAAGGCCCGGCTCAACGATATCGGCGGCATCCGTGCCGTGTGCAATTATATTGACGATGTGTACGCCGTGGAGAAGATGCTGCTGCGCCAGGGCGATATCACGGTGGTGAAGCGCCAGGACTATATCCAGACTCCCAACTATAACGGCTACCGCTCACTGCACCTGGATATGCGGGTGCCGGTGTATCTGTCGGAGCGTACGGAGTATGTGGTGGTAGAGCTGCAGATCCGCTCCGTGGCCATGGACTTCTGGGCCAGCCTGGAGCACGATCTGCGGTATAAGGCGGACGTAGCCACGCTGCCGGAGGGCATCAATGAGGAGATGCTCCAGTGCGCCGATGAGATCGCCGCCATCGACCGGAAGATGCAGGATATGTACCGCCGCATCCAGGAGGCCAAATGAACCGGGAACAGGAGAGAAAAGACCGTGTCACCGTGGGCCTGGTGGCCCATGTGGACGCCGGCAAGACAAGCCTCAGCGAAGCGCTGCTGTACGCTGCCGGACAGCTGCGGCAGCTGGGCCGGGTGGATCACGGCAGCGCCTTTCTGGATACGGATCAGCAGGAGCGCAGCAGGGGCATCACGATTTTTGCCAAGCAGGCGGTGCTGCCCCTGGGCCACCGTGAGCTGACGCTGCTGGATACGCCGGGTCATGTGGACTTTTCCGCCGAAATGGAGCGGACGCTGCCGGTGCTGGACTGCGCCGTGCTGGTGATCAGCGGCACCGACGGGGTGCAGGCCCATACCCGTACCCTGTGGCGTCTGCTGCAGCGGTACGAGGTGCCCACGTTTGTGTTTGTCAATAAAATGGACCTCCATACCCCGGGTCCCCAGACGCTGCTGCAGCAGCTCCAGACCGGGCTCCGGAGCAATTTCGTGGATTTCACCGCCCCTGCCCACCAGCGGGATGAGGCGCTGGCGGTGTGCGATGAGGAAGCATTGGAAACGTACCTGGATACCGGCTCGCTGCCGGAGGATACCATCCGCCGCCTGATCCGGCAGCGCCGGGTCTATCCCTGCTGGTTCGGCTCTGCTTTGAAGCTGCAGGGCGTGACGGAATTTCTCCAGTGCCTGGAAACTTTTGCTCCCCAGGGTACTTACGGCCCGGACTTTGCCGCCCGGGTGTTCAAAATTTCCCGGGACGACCGGGGGGAGCGGCTTACCTGGCTGAAGGTCACCGGCGGCGCCCTCCGCAGTAAAATGACCATTGCCATGCCGGAGGGGGAGGAGAAGGCGGATCAGCTGCGGCTGTATTCCGGCCGCCGCTTCCAGCCGCTGGAGGAGGCTGCTGCCGGTACTGTGGCGGCAGTGACGGGCCTGCTCCATACCTTCCCGGGCCAGGGACTGGGAGCGGAGCCCTCTGCCCCTGCCGCAGCCCTGGAACCGGTGCTGGCCTACCGCTTGATTTTGCCGGATGGCGTGGATCCCCATGCCGTGCTGCCCAAGCTGCGGCAGCTGGAGGAGGAAGACCCCCAGCTGCGGCTGGACTGGGTGGACGGTGAGGTGCAGGTGCGGCTTATGGGCCCGGTGCAGCGTGAAGTGCTTCAGGGTGTGCTGGCCAGCCGCTTTGGACTGCAGGTGGACTTCGGCCCCGGCAGCATCGTCTATCAGGAAACCATCGCCGACACCGTGGAGGGCGTGGGGCATTTTGAACCCCTGCGCCACTATGCCGAGGTGCATCTTGTGCTGTCCCCCGGCCTGCGGGGCAGCGGCGTTACAGTGAAAAGCAGCTGCCCCACGGACCTGCTGGACGGCAACTGGCAGCGTCTGATCCTCACCCACCTGACGGAGCGGCAGCACCCCGGGGTGCTGATGGGGGCCGGGCTAACGGATGTGGAGATCACCCTGGCCTCCGGCAAGGCCCACCTGAAGCATACCGAGGGGGGCGATTTCCGGCAGGCTACCTACCGTGCGGTGCGCCAGGGCCTGATGCAGGCCAAAAGCGTACTGCTGGAGCCGTATTACGACTTCCGGCTGGAGCTGCCTGCTGCCAGCGTAGGCCGGGCCATCAATGACATACAGGCCATGGGCGGCACCGTGTCCGACCCGGAACCGGGGGAGGGCTATACGGTGCTGACAGGCTATGCCCCGGTGGCAGGCTTGCAGGAGTACTGGCAGGAGGTGGCGGCCTATACCCGTGGCCTGGGCCAGCTGAGCTGTACCCTCCGGGGCTATGACGTGTGCCATAACCCCCAGGAAGTGCTCCAGGAAGCGGGATATGATCCCCTGCGGGATGTGGACAACCCTGCCGACTCCGTGTTCTGCCACCATGGCGCAGGGCACACGGTGCCCTGGAATGAAGTGCCGGAGCACATGCACCTGCCCTCGGTGCTTCGCCCGGCGGCGGAGGAGGAAGCGGAGGTGCGCCGTCCCGTCCGGCCTGTCAGCGCCGGAGAGGACCGGGAGCTTCAGGCTATTTTTGAACGCACCTACGGCAAGGTGGAACGCCGTGACCTGCGGCCCACCCCCCGTCCCGTGCGGACGGAGCTGAAGGACCGCTACCAGATCCCCGACGCCGGGGAGGCGGAGCAGTTTCTGCTGGTGGACGGCTATAACATCATCTTTGCCTGGCCGGAGCTGCAGCAGTTGGCGGCATCGGATCTTTCCGCCGCCCGCAGCGCACTGGAAGATCTTCTGGCGGACTACGCCGCCTTCCGGCATTGCCGGGTGATCCTGGTGTTTGACGCCTATAAGGTCAAGCGCAATCCCGGCAGCGTGGAACAGCGCCGGGGCATCCATATCGTCTATACCAAAGAGGCGGAAACGGCGGATATGTATATTGAAAAAACCAGCTACCAGCTCAGCCGCAAGCACCGGGTCCGGGTGGCCACCTCCGACGGGCTGGAGCAGCTCATCGTCCTGGGCCATGGCGCCCTGCGGCTCTCCGCTCAGGCCTTCCACGCCGAGATGGAGGAGACCCGGGGCCAGATCGCAGCGGTGGTGGAGCGGTATAATCGTTCCAACCGCAGCGCCAACCGCCCCACGGCAAGGCATTGAGCCTTTGACAAAATCCACAAAAAATTTTGTGAGCTTTGCCGGATGGAAGAAACAGGGAAATACGCTATAATCAAGAAAAAAGCTGTCCGGCAGGACAGCAAAGGGAGGCGTTCATGCAGCGGATCAGCAAGGAAAACTATTATCTGGACATTGCCCAGACGGTGCTGGAGCGGGCTACCTGCCTGCGCCGTGTGTACGGGGCTATCATCGTGAAGAATGACGAGATCATTTCCACCGGCTACAACGGTGCCCCCCGGGGCCGGAAAAACTGTGTGGATATGGGCTTTTGCACCCGGGAAGCCATGCAGGTTCCCAGAGGGGAGCGGTATGAACTCTGCCGCAGCGTCCACGCCGAAGCCAACGCCATTATCTCCGCCAGCCGCCGGGATATGGTGGGCGGCACGCTGTATCTGGTGGGCCGCAACGCCCAGACCGGAGAGCTGCTGGGAGACGCCACCTCCTGCGCCATGTGCCGCCGCATGGTCATCAACGCAGGGCTTAGCCGGGTGGTGATCCGCAAGACCCCCACGGAGTATGAAGTGGTGGACGTGCAGGAGTGGATAGACGGCGACGATCTGGCCATCGGCAGCTGCTGCAAGTGAGAAAAACGGTGAGAAAAGGGAAAGAAAAAAAGAGACACGCCATAAGGCGTGTCTCTTTTTTCTTAAAGAACGATTACTCGGTCACGAAGGGCAGCAGAGCGATCTGACGGGCCCGCTTGATGGCCTCGGTCAGCTGACGCTGATGCATGGCGCAGGTACCGGTGGTTCTCCGGGGCAGGATCTTGGAGCGCTCGGAGATGAAGCGATGCAGCTTGGCGGCATCCTTGTAGTCGATGTGCTCGCACTTGTCCACGCAGAACTGGCAGACCTTTCTGCGCTTGCGATTGCCGCCCCGAGGGGCTCTATTTTCGCGTTCCATAGCCATGGAAGGTTCCTCCTTATATCATAATGTGTGCCGCTGGGCACCGATCAGAACGGCAGCTCGCCGTCCTCCTCACCGATCTCGGCAAAGCCGGAGCCGCCCATGGGAGCGGCATAACCACCTGCCGGAGCGGTGTAGCCCCCGGCGGGTGCGCCGTAGGCCGGGGCGTAGTCGCCGCCGGAACTGTCGCGCTTGGAGTCGCCGAAATAGATGTTGTCGGCAACCACTTCCGCACTGCGGCGGTTGTTGCCGTCCTTGTCTTTCCAGTCACGGATCTGCAGCCGGCCTTCCACTACTGCCATGCGGCCCTTGGTGAAGTACTTGGCTGCGAACTCTGCCGTGGCGCGCCAGGCTACCACGTCGATAAAATCGGTTTCCTTTTCACCGGACTGGGACTTGTAATCCCGGTCCACCGCCAGAGAAAAGCTGGTAACAGCGGTACCGCTCTGGGTTCGGCGCAGCTCAGGATCCCGGGTCAGACGACCCATGATGAAAATTTTGTTCAGCATACGATGCCTCCCTTACTCGCCCTTGCAGACGATCAAAGAACGCATGATACCCTCGGTAATACCCAGGATACGATCCAGCTCCTTGGGGAACTCGGGGCCGCTGGTGAAGCTCATCAGCACATAGTAACCCTCGGTCTTGTAGTCGATGGCGTAAGCCAGCTTGCGCTTGCCCCACTCATCCACCACCACGTTGGAACCGTTCTGCTCAGCCAGAGCCTGGAACTTTGCCACGGTAGCGGCAATAGCCTCCTCACCCTGTGCAGGGTCGATGATGTAGACGACCTCATAGTTGGCAGAAACCTTAGCCATACTTTTGCACCTCCTTTTGGACATATGGCCCTCACTTTCCTGTGAGAGCAAGGATTTGCCCGCAATAAGCGAGCTTAACTATTATATCTGATTGACAGGAAAAGTCAAGGATTTTTCCGGTGAAAAACGGAAAAAATATGACAGAAGAAGGGAAAACGGGGCCAAAGGCCCCGACACATTGCCAAAACCGGCAGGTTCTCGTTTCCGGAGGGAAAGATAGTGTGAAAGAAAACCGTCAGGGTTGTCTTTCGCGTTCAATCAAAAAACACATTTCAAACCTTTTAAGAAGGTTTGAAATGTGCTGGCAGCCTGGCGAAAATACTTTTTCGACAGGCTAATGGGGGCCAAAGGCCCCCGCAGCGTCAGATTTTACGTCCCATAGACGCCAGTGCCGGCACCCGCTCCAGTCCGCGCAGCAGCAAAAGACCCAGCACATAGCAGATCACCGCTTCCCCGAAGGCCACGGACAAGCCGTTGAGGGCGAAGGCAGGCCAGAAGGCGGCGGTAGAACCGGCCTCCTGCCAGGCAATGACGGCGCCCACCAGAATGCCGTTGCACACCACCGGCGGCAGCGGCGCCAGATACCGGTTGCGGCAGCGGGATGTAAGATAGGCTGCCAGCAGTGTGGCGATGGAGCCCACCACCATGTCCGGCATGCCGTAGGGGCTGATGATGTTGCTCAGAAGACAGCCAACAAACAGGCCCCATACCGTTTCAGGGAACAGAAAGGGCAGCACGCACATGGCTTCGGAGATCCGGAACTGGACGCCCAGATAAGCCAGGTTCATGGATGCAGCCAGCAGGGTCAGGGCCGTGTACAGCGCAGCGGTGACACCGGCGATGCACAGGTGTCGGACAGTAAATTTGGACATAAAAAAACCTCCCATTTTTTGTTTAGAGAACGGCTCCTTCAGGGCGCCGAACGAACGCCGCAGCAGCGGCGCTTGGACAGGGTGTGGAAACCTGTCGGGCAGGAGTATACCACAAGAAAAAGAAAAAGTCCACAGCCAAATGGCTGCGGACGGGAGAAAAAACGCTTTACACGCCGGTCATGGCCGCCTTTTCCGGACGGCCCATCAGAGTATAGTACCGCTTCCAGACCGTGAGAGAGTGGAGCGGGATGCGCTGACTGCCAAGGATCACACAGCCGGTGATATCGGATGGCAGCAGGGGACAGTCATAAGCGGTACCCTGGGAGACGATGACAAAACCCGCGATCACATCCACGTCCACACCGTCCACGGTGAGTTCCAGAAAATGCCGGGTCTGAAATTGCTGGTTCCGGGGACGCTCCGGCACTGTCGTGCCCAGAGCCGTCAGCAGCGCTGCGGCGTCATGAAAGTCCTCCTCACAGACCATCAGGTCGATGTCATGGAAGGTGTCGGTTTTCCCGTGGAGATACAGCAGCAAAGAGCCGCCTACCGCCCAATGGATGCCGTGGGCGTTGAGCACACCGGCCAGACGGCACAATGCCTGCAGCTTGTGGTTTTGCAGTTCCATGACAAAGACCTCCTGGAATTCCTGTGATTTTGGTCAGTCTATCACAAAACAAAGGGGAAAACAACCGGCAGCAGGTTTTTCCTGCTGCCGGCGGAATAGGTTTCAGCGGGGGGAAAGCTCCAGCTGGAGATCCCGTTCCGGAAGCTCCAGGGCCGGAATGGCCTGGCACAGGGCCGCTGCCTGGGCGGCGGTGAGGTCATATGCCTCCCGGGGACCCTGGGGATACGTCTGGGAAATATTTTCCTGCTGCATCCATTGCCGGATCTGAGCGCACAGCTGGGAATCCGTGACGGAATACAGCGGCAGCTGAGAATCCGTGCCGCTGTCATAAGGCACTACATTTTCCGTGCCGATGCGGGGGGCATCCGCCGGCTGTATGGCCGCCTGATTACCGCTGCCGGCAGAGAGCCACAGACTCACGCCCAGCACCACCACGGTACAGGCTGCCAGGCCCGACACATAGCGCCGCAGCGGCATGCGGCGCTTGACACGCTCCTGAGGCGTGGTACGTACCGCTTCCATGACCCGGGCGGTAAAATCCGCCGGAGGGAGGGCACTGCCCTCCAGGCCGCTGACGGCTTCATAATACATCCGGCAGGCAGGGCACGAGTGTATGTGGGACAAGACGGATTCCTGCTGCCCCTGGGGCAGCGTACCGTCCAGCAGAGCGTCTACCTGATCCAAATTACAGGGCATGATCTCCCTCCTCTCTATCACTATATAAGTCGGAGGAAGAGCCAAAAAGGTTCCCCTGTTTCGTTAAAATATTCCGCAGCTGCTTTTTGGCACGGCTCAGGCGGGATTTCACCGTACCGGCTTCCAGATCCAGCAGCTTCCCGATCTCCTCGTAGCTCAGCTGCCGCATCTGGCGCAGCAGGAAGATCTCCCGGTGCTCCGGCGTCAGCGTGTTCAGGGCCTGCTGCAGGGTCCGCTGCAGCTCCGCTTCCTCCGCCGCCTGCTGCGGTGTGCCCTCTGCCGCCAGGTCCAGCTGCTCGTCCAGGGGGACGGCGCCCCGGTGCCGCTTTTCACGGCGGAGAAAATCGATGGCGGCGTGGGTAGTGAGCTGATAGAGCCAGGAGGAGAACTTGCTTTCTCCCCGGAAGGAGGGCAGGCCTTTCCAGGCGGCCAGGAATGCCTCCTGCGCCACCTCCTGGGCGTCGTGGTCGTTGCCGCACATCCGCAGCGACAGACGGTATACGCTTGTCTGATATGCTTCCACCAGCTGCTCGAAGGCGGCGGGATCTCCCGCTTTGGCCCGGGCAATGGCGTGCAGCTCGTCGGTCATGTCAGGTCCCTCTTGATGCCCGCCGTCACACGCTCCACATCCTCCAGCGTGTTCATGCGGACGATCTGTTCTTTATAATAATTGGCGTGGGGAACGCCCTTGAGATACCAGGCGTAATGCTTCCGGGCTTCCAGCACGGCGATATGCTCCCCCTTATGGGCGGCGGCCAGCCGGATCTGGCGCACCGCCGTATCGCACCGCTGAGAAAGGGGCGGCAGGGGCGGAATGGGGCGGCCTTCCAGCGCCGCAGCGGTCTGGGCAAAAAGCCAGGGGTTGCCGAAGCTGCCCCGGCCGATCATCACCATATCCGCTCCCGTGGCGTGGAGCAGGGAAAGGGCATCCTGGGGCGAAAAGACATCGCCGTTGGCGATCACCGGGATGTTCACCGCTTCCTTTACCGCCCGGGTGGTGGTCCAGTCCGCCTCACCGGCGTACATCTGGGCCCGGGTGCGGCCGTGGATGGTGACGGCGGCCACCCCTACCTGCTCCAGAGCACGGGAGAGCTCCACGGCGTTGATGCTGCCCTTGTCCCAGCCACGGCGCATTTTCACCGTTACCGGCACCGGAGAAGCTTTTACCACCGCTTCGGCCACACGGACGGCTTTATCGATATCACGCATCAGGGCGCTGCCGTCGCCGTTGGACACCACCTTGCCCACGGGACAGCCCATGTTGATGTCGATGAGGTCGGCGCCGGAGATCTGGGCGGCGATCTGTGCCGCCTCCGCCATGCACACCGGGTCGCTGCCGAAGATCTGGGCGGCACAGGGGTGCTCGCCGTCAAAGAGCTCCAGCAGTCCACGGCTCTTTTTGTCCTGATAGCAAAGGGCCTTGGAACTGACCATCTCCGTAACGGTATAGCCGGCGCCAAGCTCCGAGCAGATCCGGCGGAATGCCAGGTCCGTCACCCCGGCCATAGGGGCCAGGGCCAGACGGGAGGAAATGACCACATTGCCGATGTTCATACCAGGAAACCTCCTCTATGTACTGCGATTCCTGCTGATTATATCACACAATCCCACCGGGCTCAACGACAAAAAGAGGAGGCGGACAGCGTCCGCTGTCCGCCCCAAGGGAGGAGAAAAAGAGTTCAGATCAGGTATACCAGCAGCCATGCCAGGGCCATGACGCCGCCGCCCAGCAGTGCCGACACCAGCGGCGTCAGGCGCCACCGCCTGGCGGGAGTGGGGCCGCCGTGGGTGCGGGCATAGTTCTTGGCAATGCGGACCGCCTGGTCCACCAGCTGCTGGGACGTGACACCGCCGCCTCCCGTGGCGGCTTCGTTGCGGATGATGAAAATAGCCTGTTCAAAAATACGGGGATCGGGAGAATCTACCACGATGACCCGTCTGGAAATACCTTTAACCAAGAATATGCCCTCCTCTTGCCGTTTGATACTTCCAGTATGGCCCGGCGTCTGAGAAGTTATACGCATTCTGTGCAGCAAAATCAGACCTGTGTCCGGCCGCCTTTTTCCGGGCCGGGCAGATACAGCACCAGCACCGCACAGTCGTCCTGGAGACCACGGCGGGTCCGGGATTCCGACAGGATCAGGGACGTCAGCGCCGAAGGATCATTTCCCGACCAGCCGGCCAGCAGATTCTGCAGCCATTCGTCATCGTTTTCGTCGGCGATGCCATCGCTGATCATCACAAAAAAGCTGCTGCCGGGCAGGGACAGCCGGGTATAGGCCGGCGTCTGGGAATCGGTCTGCAATCCGGCGGGGAGGCTGGAGGCGGTGAAGCGGCTGACGCTGCCGCTGCGCTTGAGATAGGATGGCGCTGCGCCGTACTTATACAGCTCTCCGCTGCCGCTGCTGCGGTTCAGAGCCAGCAGGTCAATGGTGGTGAATCCACCGCCGGATTCGCCCCGGAGAGCCAGGGCGGCGTTGAGGGTTTTCAGGGCCGGGGCCGGGTCGATGCCGGCTTTAAGAAACTGCTGCAGCAGCCGCACCGTCATGGCTGCCTCCCGGTGGGCGTTTTCGCCGCTGCCCATGCCGTCGGACAGCAGCAGGTACACCGTGGAGCCCACTTCAAATACCGCCAGCTGATCGCCGCAGACGCTGCCGCCCTCCCGGGGACGCAGGGCTGAACCGATGCGGTAGCCCAAGGGATGGGAAGTGGACATGGCTTCGGTGGCAGCGGCAGCACCGGAGAGGAGGTCTCCCAGCTGGGCGTATTGCTCCTGGGCCATCTGGCGGGTCTGGGAAAGCCGCTGATGGTACTGACGGCGCAGAAGAAAAGCACGCAGCTCCGTATTTACTGCCGACAAAAAGTCCTGCAGATGGACACAGCGGGAGGTGAAGTACAAAGGGAAGTCCTGGGCCTGGGCCTGGCCCCGGCGCAGCAGGTGGGGGCAGGCGTCGTTGAAGGCATTGTAGGTAGTGTTGTAATTCTGCTGCCAGCAGCTGCTGCACAGCACGCAGCTGCGGCAGACCTGAGCGGCGGCGTGGTCAAAGATCACCGATGGATTTTCCGGCGGGGCAGGGCTTGTCCCACGGAAAAAGCTGTCGTACAGATCCCGGAAAGCGGCGGCGGATTGCTCCAGCTGTCCTTTCAGAGGCGTGGAGGTCTCCGGGGTACGGCGGGGTGCTGCCGGGTGGCGGGAGGGCTCTGCTGCATCGGCAGGGAACAGCTTCCGGGGCAGCAGCAGGAACAGCACAGCGCCGCCCAGAGCTTCCCACAGGCAGGTGAGGACGCCGTCGGCGCCCAGCAGCACCGCTGTCAGAGGAGCGAAAAGGCAGTAGGCCAGGGCACTGGGCAGGCGATAGGGTTTGAGCAGGCAGGCGGCGGCGCAGCCGCAGCCGCACAGCACCCCATACAGGGCCGTGGGCTGCGCACCTACCAGTTCCGCTGCCAGGCCTGCACAAAAGCCCACCACGGCGCTTTGGGTGGGGGTATACAGGGATACGCTCAGCAGCAGCGGCAGGCTCAAAAGCGCCCGGCCCAGAGAAAAGCCGGTGACGGTCTGCACCGGTACCAGGGCCAGACACAAAGCGCCTGAGAGCAGCAGCCAGCCCTTGCGGCGTCGTACGGGATCCGGCTGGCGGGTGAAGAAGGACTGGAAGAGATCTGCCGCCAGGGCCTGAACGGCCAGGGACAGGGCAAACACCACCAGACTGGCGGCGCCCCGTTCCAGCAGGTAGAGAAACTGAACCACCGCTGTAGCGGCCACTGAGGCCAGGGAGCGGAAGAAAGGGCGGGTATAGATTTTGGTATCGTAAAAGGCCGTATTGACAGAGAAGATCAGAATGCCGGAGGCCAGATACCGCAGGGCTGTCTGGAAATCCAGAAAGGCCCAGGCACCCACAGCGGCGCCCAGCAGGCAGAAAAGGCCCGGCAGCTTGGCCCCGGCGGCAGAGATCATACCAAGGCCGAAGGGTACATGGGCGCCGCCCAGCCGGGCGGCGGAGAGCAGGAAGGCCAATGCGGCTTGTCCCAAAGGCAGCGTGGGTTTCGGCAGCGCTGTCAGCTTTGGGATGCGGGGAATTTGTTTCATGGTCAAGCCCTCCTTTGCCCCTATTGTAAAGGCGGGGGAGGGGAGAAACGGGTCGGGAAATAACAGAAATACAAAAGGGCCCCGGATTTTGCAAAAATCCGGGGCCTGCTGGTTTAATCGGGTGTATGTTCGGCGAAATAAGCCTGGGCGGCGGTGATATCCCGGTGGATCTGCTCTTTCAGAGCATCCGGGCCGTCAAAGCGCTGCTCATGGCGCAGGCGGCTGTAAAATTCCAGGCGCAGGTGCTTGTCATAGAGATCCCCCTGGAAATTCAGCAAAAAGGTTTCCACCGTCACCGTGCCGGCGGAACTGACGGTGGGACGGGTGCCCACGTTGGTGACACCGGCGCAGCTGCGGCCGTCCGGCAGAAACACCCGGGTGATGTATACCCCGTGGCGGGGTACCAGCACCGTGGGGGGAACGGTGAAATTCACCGTGGGGATGCCGATGGTCCGGCCGAACCGCTGGCCGTGGCGGACGATCTGGCTCAGGCAGTGGCGGTGGCCCAGAAACCGGGCGGCCTGCTCCATATCCCCGGCTTCCACCAGGGTGCGGATATAGGTGGAGCTGACGGTGCGGCCGTCACATTCCACCTTGGGGATGATGTCGCAGCCCAGACCCAGCTGGCGGCATTTCTCCACCAGACGCTCCGGGGTGCCTTCATTCTTATAGCCGAAGTGGAAATCGTGTCCTGCCACCAGATGGACGGCTCCATATTCCCGGACCAGCAGCTGCTCCACGAAATCCTCCCAGGGACAGTGCATCATCTGCTCATCAAAGGGGGCCAGGATTACCCGCTCCACGCCGTACAGGCGTTCCATCAGGTCCCGGCGGTCCTCCGGAGAATTGATGAGGGCTACAGGCTTGCCGGTCACCACTTCCTTGGGGGGACGGTCAAAGGTAAATACGGCGCTGCCTACGCCCAGCTCCCGGGCCCGCTGAACCGTCCGGCGCAGCAGGGCACCGTGGCCCAGATGTACCCCGTCAAAAAAACCCAGGGCAATGACAGAAGATTTATGCAAGGCTCTCACCCTCCGAAAAAGTTTTTCAGGGAAATCATCCTGCCGCCTTCCAGACGGCTCAAACACAAAAAAGAGCCCTCGGCGTCATAGATGCGATAGGTGCCCTCCGCCAAGATCTCCGGTACCGGAAAGGAATTGCCGTTGCGGCAGAGCCGCAGCTGCTTTTCCTGGCGGATGGTATAGGCGGGATGGGCGGCAAAGAGGGAATCCAGCGGCTGCAGAGCCGCTTCTCCCAGACGCTCCACCTCTTCCAGCGTCAGCGCCGTGTCCAGCGTGAAACCGGCGGCCATGGTCCGGCGCAGGGAACACATGCAGCCGCCGCAGCCCAGAGCTGCGCCGATCTCGTGGCAGAGGGTACGGACATAGGTGCCCTTGGAGCAGAGGATCCGCAGAAGCCAGGTGTCCGGCCCGGTCTGCTCCAGCACCTCCAGGGCATAGATGGTGATATTACGGGGCTTGCGCTCCACCTCCTGGCCCTTTCGGGCCAGCTCGTAGAGCTTTTTGCCCCCCACCTTTACGGCGGAGAACATAGGGGGCAGCTGGGAAATCTCGCCGGTGAACCGGGGCAGCACCGCTTCCAGCTCCTGCCGTCCCACCGACACCGGGGAGCAGGAGAGCACTTCGCCGGAGGTGTCCTGGGTATTGGTCACCAGTCCCAGCTGCAGCCCTGCCACATATTCCTTGCTGCCGCTTTCGGCAAAGCTCACCGCCCGGGTGGCCTGGCCTACGAATACCGGCAGCACGCCGGTGGCCATAGGGTCCAGAGTACCGGCGTGGCCTACCTTACGGGTATGCAGGATCCCCCGGAGCTTGGCGCATACGTCCATGCTGGTCCAGTCCCGGGGCTTATCGATGATGACGATGCCGTTTGCCATCAGCCACCTGTCACTTCCTGCACGGCGGCCAGCACCGCCTGCTTCACCGTATCCAGGGTGCCGTGGACGGTGGCTCCGGCAGCGGCACGGTGGCCGCCGCCGCCCAGCCGGGCACAGACCTCCGTGGCGTTGACCCGGGGGCCGGTACGCAAAGATACCTTTACCGTTGACTCATCCAGTTCCCGGAGGGTCACGGCGCAGTCGGTACCTTCCACCAGGGCGGCCAGGGAGCTGAGCTCCTCAATATCGGCGTCGGTGGCCCCCATTTCCCGGCGCAGGGACAGGGGGATGGTCATCACCACCACCCGGTCGGCATCGTACAGCTCCATGTGAGCGGCCATATGGGCCTCCATCTGCAGCCGTACCCGGCTCTTGGTGCGGAAGAGTGCCTTATTCACCCCGGAAACATCCAGAGGCGTTTCCAGCAGCGCCGCAGCGATGGCGTGGGTGCGGGCGGTGGTATTGCTGTAGGCAAAGCAGCCGGTGTCCGTGGAGATGGCCACGTACAGCGGCAGGGCAATGGCCGGTGTGATGGGAGTCAGGCACCGGATCACCTCATAGACGATCTCGCCGCAGGCGGCGGCAGAGGCGTCCACCAGGCTCTCAGCAGCAAAATAGCTGTGGGAGGGGTGGTGGTCGATGGCCAGGGCGATGTTTCCCGCATAGGGGGCGGCGCTCTCCGGCAGCAGGCCCGGCACCGCCACGTCTACCGACACCACCTGCTCCGGCTGCCAGCCTTCCGGGGCCAGGCAGGGAGCGGCATAGGGAAGGTAAGTGGAGGTGATCTCCGGATTGGGCAGCAGGTACGCTTCCTTGCCCTGGGCCCGGAGGGCCAGGCACAGGGCGGCGGCGCTGCCGATGGTATCGCCGTCAGGCCGGACGTGGGTGAGAAGGCCCACCCGATCCATGGCGGAAAGCCGCTGGGCGGCCTGGGTCACAGTCATGGGTGCAGCCTCCTTCAATCGTCCAGCACGATGTGCTCGTTTTCAGGATTGGCGGGCTTGACGTGGTGGAGCATGTCCAGAATATGGGCGCCATGGGCGATGGAATCGTCGGCCAGGAACTGCAGCTCCGGCGTGTACCGAAGGTCCAGACGATGGCCCAGCTCACGCCGCAGAAAGCCGGAGGCGGATTTGAGACCCTTCATGAGGTCCTTTTCGCCGGTGCGGTCCAGGGCGGTGACATAGACCCGGGCATACCGCAGGTCTGTGGTGGTATCCACGTGGGTGATGGTGAGCATGGAGCCGGAGACACGGGGGTCCTTCACGCTGCGCAGCAGCTCGGAGAGCTCACGGCGGATCTCATCATTGATGCGGCCGATACGGTTGGATGCCATAGAACAGCACTCCTTTCATGAAATGAGTAAGGAAGGGGCGGGCGATACCGCCCGCCCCGAGGTTGTGGTGTTACTGAGGGATTTCTTCCATGGTGAAGGCTTCCACAATGTCGCCTTCCTTGATGTCGTTGAACTTTTCCAGGCTCAGGCCGCACTCGTAGCCGGAGGAGACCTCCTTCACGGAGTCCTTGAACCGCTGCAGGGAGGCCAGAACGCCCTCGTGGATCACGATGCCGTCCCGCACCAGGCGGACCTGGCAGTCCTTGCGCTGGAGCTTGCCGTCCTGGACGTAGCAGCCTGCCACGGTGCCCACGCCGGAGACCTTGTAGATCTGACGCACCTCGGCGTGGCCCAGCAGTACCTCCCGGTACTTGGGAGCCAGCATGCCCTTCATGGCGGACTCGATCTCGTTGATGGCGTCGTAGATCACACGGTACATCCGCATATCCACGTTGGCACGGACGGCGCTGTCACGGGCGGCGTTGTCCGGACGGACGTTGAAGCCCACGATGATGGCCTGGGAAGTGGAGGCAAGCATCACGTCGGATTCGTTGATGGCGCCTACGCCGCCGTGGATCACCCGGACCCGGACTTCCTCGTTGCTGAGCTTTTCCAGAGAAGCCTTCACCGCTTCCACGGAGCCTTGGACGTCGGCCTTGACGATAAGGTTCAGGTTCTTCATCTCGCCGGCCTGGATCTGGCTGAAGAGATCCTCCAGAGAGACCTTGGATACCGGGGCGTTGGCCTTGGCACGCTCCTCGGCCTTGCGCTGCTCCACCAGCTCACGGGCCAGCTTTTCATCTGCAACAGCGTTGAAGGTGGCGCCGGCAGTGGGGGCCTCGCTGAGGCCGGTGATCTCCACAGGCACGGAAGGGCCGGCAGAGGTGACCTTCTGGCCCTTGTCGCTGACCATGGCCCGGACACGGCCCACGGAGGTACCGGCGATGATGATATCGCCCTGCTTGAGGGTGCCGTTCTGTACCAGCAGCGTGGCCACGGGGCCGCGGCCCTTGTCCAGACGGGCTTCGATGACGGTGCCCTGGGCGGCACGGTTGGGGTTGGCTTTCAGCTCGCCTACTTCTGCCGTCAGGGTCAGCATCTCCAGCAGGTTGTCGATGCCTTCGCCGGTCTTGGCAGAGATGGGGCAGACAATGGTGTCGCCGCCCCAGTCCTCGCAGACGATGCCGTACTCGGTGAGCTGCTGTTTGATGCGGTCGGGGTTGGCGGTGGGTTTATCCATCTTGTTGATGGCTACGATGATGGGGATCTCCGCAGCCTTGGCATGGTTGATGGACTCGATGGTCTGGGGCATGATGCCGTCGTCGGCAGCCACCACCAGAATGGCGATATCCGTTACCATGGCGCCACGGGCACGCATGGAGGTGAAGGCCTCGTGGCCGGGGGTATCCAGGAAGGTGATGGGCTTGCCGTTTACCTGCACCTGATAGGCGCCGATGTGCTGGGTGATACCGCCGGCTTCGCCGCTGGCTACGTGGGTGTTGCGGATATAGTCCAGAAGACTGGTCTTGCCGTGGTCCACGTGGCCCATTACCACCACCACCGGGGCACGGGGTAGCAGATCCTCTTCGGCGTCCTTATGGTCGTCGATGAGCTTTTCTTCGATGGTGACTACCACTTCACGCTCCACCTTGCAGCCCATTTCCTCGGCAATGATGGCGGCGGTATCGAAGTCGATGATCTGGCTCAGGGAGGCCATGATGCCGTTCTTCATCAGGCACTTGACCACCTCGGCGCCGGTCTTCTTCATGCGGCTGGCCAGCTCACCCACGGAGATCTCGTCGCCGATCTGCACGGTGACGGGGGTCTTCTTGATGATCTCCAGCTGCAGGCGGCGCATCCGGTCGGCTTCCTCCTGGCGGCGCTTGTTGCTGAAGTTGTTGTCACGCTTCTTGCTGTTGCGGAACTTCTCCCTGCCCTGGGTCTGCTGCTGGTCACGGCGGCCGCGGCTGCGGCTGTCGGCCATATCCTGCAGCTTTTCATCGTACTTATCCAGGTTCACATTGGTGGCCTTGCGGGTATCCACCACACGGGTGGCGGGAACACGGGAGACGGGCTTATTGGCCGGTGCCGGCGTTCCGGAGGGAGCCTGAGGAGCCCGACGCTGCTGCTCGGTCCGCTGCTGCTGAGCGGGGGCAGGAGCTGCCTGAGGCTGCTGGGCGGGCGCTGCCGCCTTGGGCTCGGGCTTCTTCTCTTCCTTGAGACCTTCGGCGAAGATCACCTGGATGCCGGAAACCTGATTGTGCTGCGTCAGATACTCAAAGATCAGGGACAATTCCCGATCGGTGAGAACCTGCATATGGTTTTTGGGAGTCTCGGCGTACTGAGTCAAAATCTCCGTGATCTGCTTGGTGGGGACTCCGAAGTCCTTGGCCACCTCATGCACTCTGTATTTGTTGACTACGCTACCCAAATAAAGCCACCTCCATCTTGTGATAAGGCCCCGGCCCCAAGGCCGCTGCCGTGATATTACTTACTTTTCTTCACCGAGCCCTTGCCCTTCTTCACCGGACGGCTGCCGGGAAATCGGGAAGCGGCGGTTTTCCGCACTGCCGGACGAGCTGCGGCGGGCTTCTTTTCGGCGCCATGGTCCTTGGGGGACGGCGCCGCTGGTTCGGTTTTGCCGGAACGGTGCTTTTTCACACCCTGCCGGAGTTTTTTCTCATGCTGCAGCTGCTCCTGACGGCGCTGGGCGGCCCGGCGGGCCTTTACCTCCAGACGCTCCGCCGCTGCAGCGTACCGCTCCGGATCGGCAGCGGCCAGCTTTTTCACAATGGCCTCGGCAAAGCCGATATCCGTTACGGCGGCCATGGCGCAGCTGGTGCGGCCCAGGGCGCTGCCCAGGGCATCCTTGGTGGCGTCCACCGTCAGGCACAGGCAGGCACCGGTCTGTGCAAAGGAATAGGCCCGGCGCACCGAAGCGGCGGCGGCATCCGAAGCCACCAGGATCACCCGGGCGTGCTTGGCCCGGGCAGCGGAGCCTACCGGCTCTTCACCGATCTCCACCCGGCCGGCCTTCTTGGCCAGGCCCAGAAAAGACAGAACGGGATCTTTCATACCTGGGCCATCTCCTCCTCCAGCGCTGCATACACCTCGTCGGGAATGGTCAGGGAGAACGCCCGCTCCAGCGCCCGGGATTTCCGGGCCTTCTGCAGGCAGGCCGGGTCAGGGCACACGTAGGCACCACGGCCGGATTTCTTTCCGGTGGCGTCCAGCACGATGGCACCCTCCGGCGTCTTGACCACACGAATCAGCGCTTTCTTATCCTTCATGGTGCGGCACCCCACACACTGCCGCTGGGGGATCTTCTTTACTTTCTGCATGGCGCACCGCCTTTCTTTTGGATTATTCGCCGCTGTAGGAAGCGGGCTTGATGTCGATCTTATAGCCGGTGAGCCGGGCGGCCAGGCGGGCGTTCTGACCCTCCTTGCCGATGGCCAGGCTCAGCTGATCGTCGGGGACGATGACCCGGCAGAGCTTGCCCTCGTCGGACAGGCGCACCTCCGTCACATCGGCAGGGGCCAGAGCGGCGGCGATAAACTCGGCGGGATCTTCGCTGTACTTGATGATATCGATCTTCTCGCCCCGCAGCTCATCCACGATGGCGTTGACACGCTGACCACGGGGGCCGACGCAGGCGCCGATGGGGTCGATGTTCTCGTCGGCAGACCAGACGGCCATCTTGGTGCGGCTGCCGGCTTCCCGGGCGATGGAACGGATCTCCACCGTGCCGTCGAAGATCTCCGGTACTTCCAGCTCGAAAAGACGCTTCACCAGGCCGGGGTGGGTCCGGGAGATCAGCACCTGGGGACCACGGGTGGTGCGGCGGACCTCCACCAGGTACACCTTCACCATCTGGCCCTCCGTCAAAGTCTCGCCGGAGACCTGCTCATTGACATTCAAAATGGCCTCGGTAGACTCGCTGCCGGTGCCGATGCGCAGATGCACGGCGCCGCTGCGGGGATCGATGCGGGTGACGGTGCCGGTGAGGATCTCGTGCTGCTTGGAATTGAACTCGTCATAGATCATGCCGTGCTCCGCTTCCCGCAGACCCTGGATGATCACCTGCTTGCCGTTGCCGGCGGCGATGCGGCCGAACTCCACATTTTCCACCGGGATATTCACGATGCCGCCCAGCTCGTTCTTGGCGCTGATGGCCTTGGCGTCGGCCAGGGAGATCTGGGTGCCGGGGAACTCCACCGTCTCCACGATCTCCTTCTGCACGAACATCTTCAGCTCCTGACGCTCTTCGTCCACGTCCACCACCACGTTCTCCACGCCTTCGTGGTCACGCTTGTAGGCGGTGGTGAGGGCCTGGATGATCTTGCCCATCATGAAGTTCTGGGGGATGCCCCGTTCCTTTTCCAGCAGGGCCAGAGCGGCAAAGATTTCTTCACATTTCATATCCTGATCTCCTATTCTCTATTCCGCCAAAAACGGATGTCAAAATTCCACACGCAGACGCACCAGGGCGATCTCGTTTTTCTCAAACCGCAGGGTCTGACCCCCTACGTCCACCAGCACGGCGCCGTCCTCGTACCCCGTCAGGGTACCGGGGAACTCCTTGCGGCCGTCCCGGGGCTTATAGGTTTTCAGCAGCACGGGACTGCCCATAAAACGCTGAAAATCACCGGGACGCTTCAGCGGACGCTCCGCTCCGGCGGAGGAGACCTCAAAGACATAGCTTCCCTCAATGGGGTCGGCTTCATCCAAAAGATCGCTGACTTCCCGGCTCACTGCCTCGCAGTCCAGGATATCCACGCCGCCTTCCTTATCCAGATACAGACGCAGGAACCATTGGCCCGCCTCCCGGACGTATTCTACATCCCACAGCTCACAGCCCTGCCGGGCTACGGCATCCGCCGCCAGCTGGGCTACGATCTCAGTGACTTTTTTCATGCCGGAACCTCTCTATTCTGCCATTTTAAGCATTGGATTTTGCCCATGAAAAAGAGCGGACCGTGAAGTCCACTCTCACACAAACATACCTACCGTGGGCCATTGTAGCACACGGCGGCGGGAAATGCAAGGGTTATTCGGGAAAAAGACAGTCGAAAGGACGCTTTTTCGGAAAAGAAACCCGTTTCCCGCCGCCGCAGACATCTCAGCTACGCTGCCGGCGGCTCAGAGAGCCCAGAGCCCAGGCGCACAGGAAGGCTGCCAGATCCACCAGCACCACTGTGGCGCCCACCGGCGTACTGAAAAGATAGGAGCCGGTGAGCCCCAGGCAGAAGCACACCACGCCCAGCACCCCGGAGCACAGCACCACGCCCCGGAAGCTCCGCAGCAGGCGCATGGCCGTCAGGGCGGGGAAGATCACCAGGGAGGAGATGAGCATGGCACCCATCATCCGCATGCCCAGCACGATGGTCAGGGCGGTAAGGACGGAAAGGAGGGTATTGTACCAGTCCACCTTTACTCCGGTGGCTCGGGAGAAGCTCTCGTCAAAGGTGATGGCGAACAGACGGTGGTAGCACAGTACAAACAGCAGCAGCACCGCTGCGCACAGTCCTACGCTCAGCACCACGTCGCTGCGGTCCATGGCCAGGATGCTGCCGAACATATAGCTGTCCACATCTGTGGTCATGCCGGTGGTCAGGCTGGTGACGATGACGCCGATGGCCAGAGCCGAGGCGGAGACCACGGCAATGGCGGCGTCGGCGCCGATGCGGCTGCGTTCCGTCAGACGCAGCAGGCCCAGAGCCGCCAGAATCACCACCGGGATGGACACCGGCAGCGGCGCCCATCCGCAGGCCAGTGCCACCGCCAGGGCACCGAAGGACACGTGGCTCAGTCCGTCGCCGATCATGGAATAGCGCTTGAGCACCAGGGAGACCCCCAGCAGCGCCGCGCACAGGGATACCAGGATCCCCACCACGAAGGCTCGGAGGATAAAGGGGTACGTGAACATTTCCAGCAGCAGATTCACCGTCCGTCACCTCCGAACCGCTTCCCGTAGGGGGAAACCAGATAATCCGCCGTGGAGCCCCAGAACCACCGGCCGTGGCCGGCGTGGAGGATGGCGGTGGCATAATGCAGGGCGTTCTGGATATCGTGGGTCACCATGACGATGGCCACGCCTTCCTTCTCATTAAGGTACTGCAGCGTGCGGTACAGATCCTGGGCCGCTGCCGGGTCCAGGCCCGTCACCGGCTCGTCCAGGATCAGCAGTTCCCCGGCGGCGCACAGTGCCCGGGCCAGCAGCACACGCTGCTGCTGGCCGCCGGAAAGCTCCCGGTAGCAGCGATCCTTCAGTTCCAGGACCCCCAGCTTGCCCAGGTTCATCAGCGCCCGGGATTTCTCGGCGCTGGAGTAGAAAAAGCGGTGTTTTTTCCCGTTGAGGAAACCGGAGAGCACCACCTCATATACCGTGGCAGGGAAATCCCTTTGGGCACGGGTCTGCTGGGGCAGGTATCCGATGGCGCCGCTGGCCAGGGAGGGGGCCATGGTGATACTACCGTGGAGGGGCTTCAAAAGACCCAGCAGGCTTTTCAGCAGCGTGGATTTTCCTGAGCCGTTTTCTCCCACGATACACACATAGTCCCCGGCGCACACCTGGAAATCCAGGTGCTCCCAGATGGGCTGGCCCTCATAGCCCAGGGATACATCCCGGCAGGAGAGCAAGATCTGATGGTCCATATCACCACAATCCTTCCTTCAAAACCTCTACATTCTGCCACATCAGGCTCAGATACGTGGCCCCGGCGTCAAATTCTTCCCGGGTCACCGTCTGGCAGGAGTGGAACGTCAGCACCCGGGCCCCGGTGGTCTCGGCAATGGCCCTGGCGATCTTCTGACTGCTTAATTCAATGGTATAGACCACCGGGATGGCGTCCTCCTCCACCTGATCAATGAGATATTTCAGAGTGGCGAGAGACGGCTCGGTATCGCTGGCGCAGCCCTGGAAGGCCGCCCGGTAGTCCAGACCGTAGGTATCACAGAAATACAGCAGGGGGAACCGGTCGCCAAAAATCAGGGTATGCCGCCGGGCCTGGGACACCACCTGGCGGAATGCGTCGTCCAGGTCCTGCAGCTTCTGGAGGTATGCCGTGAGATTGGCCCGGTAGGCGTCGGCGTGGGCCGGGTCGGCGGCGCACAGGGCATCGCAGATGGCCCGGCACAGGGTCTGGGCTCCCACCGGGGAGGTCCAGATGTGTTCGTCGTAGGCCACCTCATGCTCATGACCATCGTGGTCGTGGCCTTCATGGCCCTCCATGCCCTCTACGATCTCTTCTTCCAGGGTGTCGGCGTAGTCCATCATCCGCAGCACCGTGCCGATATCCTCTCCGGCGGCACCCAGGGTCTCGGACACCCAATACTCTCCCTCGCCGCCGTTATACACCAGCACGTCCGCCTGGGACATGGTGATGACATCCAGGGGCGTGGGCTCAAAGCTGTGGGTCTCCCGGCCGGCAGGGATCAGCAGCGTGGCGTTGACGTATTCCCCGCCGATGGACCGGACAAAATCATAGTAGGGAAACAGGGTGCATACCACCTGCAGCCGCCCGTCCGGCGCCGCCGGGGCGGCGCAGCTGCTCAGCAGCAGTGCGGCCCCCAGAGCCCACAGCAGTTTGCGCAGCTTCATGGCGTTTCCTCCCTGCTGCACTGGCGGCACAGACCATAAAATACGGTGCGGCGGGGATCGATGCGGAACTGATGCTCCTGCTGCAGGTGGCGGTAAAGCTGCTGCAGCTCCCGGCAGGCCACATGTTCCATCCGGCCGCACTTTTCGCACTGGATCAAAAGGCAGGCTTCTCCGGCGCCGTGGGAGCGGCAGAACTGATACCGGGCCCCCTCCTGGGTCACCACCTTGTGCACCAAACCCTGCTGTACCAGCTTTTCCAGCTGCCGGTACACGGTGGTGAGCCCCACCGTTTCGCCCCGGCTGTGCAGCAGCTCCGTCAGCTGTGTGGCGGTGCAGCCCGCCGGGCAATCCTCCACGCAGGAGAGCACCGCCTGCTGCTGGCGGGTCATATAGGTAGCGGACATACGATCCCCTCCAATTTGAAAATGAAAACCATTTTCAAATTATAATCGCCTGGCGCAGGATGTCAAGAAGATAAATGTTTCTCAGAGAGAGAAAATTTCTTCAAAAGAAAAAACGGGGGAGCAGAAAGAAAACTTCCGGGGGCGGACAGGGTAGCGGGAGGACGGTCGGATTCCGGAGGGAGTAGGGAAAAATGGTGAAACTACGGCAAAAATTTTATGAATAATGCTAATTGAAACGGTGCAGAAGATACGGTATACTGATGTGCAATTCATGAAAAATTTTTGGGCAAACCATCGGGAAAGTGTGTGTTTCCCGGGTAAATGCCTGGGGCGTGTTTCTTAAAAAGAGATTTATGCCCATTTGCGGACGGAAAGGAGAGAGGAACTTGCAAGAAAGACACGGTTTCAAAAGTACCTTTGGGTTCCTAATGGCTGCGGTGGGCTCTGCGGTGGGCCTGGGCAACATCTGGGGATTTCCCCATAAAATGGGCAGCAACGGCGGCTTCGCCTTTTTGCTGGTATATGTGATCCTGGCCGCTCTGTGCGGCTTTGTGGTGATGGTCAGCGAGCTGTCCCTGGGACGCAGGACCGGTAAGGGCGCCATTGAGACGTACCAGATCCTGTCCCGGAAATTCAAGTGGCTGGGCTGGCTGGCTACCCTGTCGCCGTTTTTGATCCTGTCGTTCTACTGCGCACTGGGCGGCTACTGCCTGAAGTACATGGTGCTCAACTTCGGCAACCTCATCAACGCCGGCTTCGGCACCAACGGCCTCAGCGGAGATGCCGTTTTCAAGACGTTTATGCTCAACCAGACCGAGGGTGTGGTATTTGGCCTGATCTTCGTGCTGCTGACGGCACTCATCGTTATGGGCGGTATCCGGGGCGGCATTGAGAAGTTCTGCTCCGTGGGTATGCCGGCGCTGTTCATCATGCTGGTAATCATCATCATCCGCTCCTGCACCCTGCCGGGAGCCGTGGAGGGTCTGAAATTCATGTTCGTGCCCAATTTGCAGCCTCTGAAGGAGAATTTCCTCAGCGTGCTGGCTACCGCCGGCGGGCAGATGTTCTTCTCCCTGTCCCTGGGTATGGGCGTGATGATCACCTATGGTTCCTATCTGGACAAGAAAAAGAATATCCACAAAAATGCCATGATCATTCTGGTGTGCGATACCATCGTGGCTCTGATGGCCGGTCTGGCCGTGCTGCCGGCGGCTTTTGCCCTGGACCCGGAAGGCAAGACCAGCGGACCGTCTCTGCTGTTCGTGACGCTGCAGAACGTGTTTGACAACATGGGCACCGTGGGCGCCGTATTCGGCATCGTCTTTTACCTGCTGGTGATCCTGGCGGCCATCACCTCCTCTATCTCCCTGCTGGAGGTCATCGTCACCCACTTCTGTGACAAGGCCGCTGCCAAGGGTAAGGGCGACAAGCGCAAGGTGTACTCTATTATCGCTGCCGCCGCCGTGTCGGTGCTGTGCATCCTGGTATGCCTGGATGGTATGGGCTACAGCGGCTACTGGGTACCCGGCCGGGTGCTGGTGGACGGCGTGTGGCAATACACCGCCACCTACAACGACTGCTGGCTGGATTTCTTTGACATGCTCTCCGAGGGCATCATGATGCCCCTGGGCGCACTTTTGATGTGCATTATGATTGGCTATGAACTGGGCCCGGATGTGATCCGGGATGAGATCGAGAGCCATGAAGGACATAAAATGCACAGCTACGGATTCTATAAGCTGTGCGTCCGGTTCATCACCCCGCTGCTGATGCTGCTGGTGCTGGGCGGACAGATCCGGGACTTCTTTATCTGATACCTGCCGTTTGAACACAGACGATCTTCCTAAAAAAGGGGAACGCCGCCGTATTTCCGAAAGGAATGCGGCGGCGTTCCCCTTTTGGAGCGAAAGGTTGAAAAAAAGAGAAAAATTGGGTATGATAGAAAAAACATTCCAGTGAGGGCTGAGTTATGAAGGACTGGCTGCGGTATGGCAAGTGGGCCGTTACGGCGTTCGTGACGGTATGCGCCATCCTGGTATTCTACGATACTTTTTATCAGAGCAGCGCTTTGTGGACGCTGCTGAAAAAGACGGCGGAGGTATTGGCGCCGGTGATCTACGGTGTGGCCATGGCCTACCTGCTCTCGCCGGTGGCAAGCCGGTTTGAAAGACTGCTGCTATCCCTGACCAAGGGGCGCAAGGGGAAGTATACCCCGGTGCTGCTTCGCTCCGGCAGTCTGCTGCTGACCTGGCTGTGCGTGGGGCTGGGGGTATATCTCCTTATGAGCGTACTGCTGCCCCAGCTGGCGGAGAGCCTGCAGACCCTGCTGGCCAATGCCGAAAGCTACTACAACACGGTCTACAGCTGGGGCAATGCCCTGCTGAAGGACGAGCCCAAGCTGGCCCAATGGATCCTGGATCTGCTGCAGAAATACCAGGATGGAAACATCCTCAGCGGACTGGTACCCAAACTCCAGGATCTGCTGACCTCCGTTACCGGCGGGATCTGGCTGGGGGTCTGGGGTACGCTGACTTTTGCCAAGAACCTGATCATCGGCATCATCATCTCCGTGTATGTGCTGGCCATGAAGGAGAAAAGCCGGGCCAGAGCGTGCAAGGTGGTATACAGCATCCTGCCGGAGGACCGGGCGGCGGCGTTCCTGCGGGGCGTAGGGCGGCTGGACGCCATTTTCAGCGGATTTATCCGGGGAAAGCTGCTGGATTCTCTCATCATCGGTATTTTGTGCTTCATCGGCTGCTCCGTACTGAACATGCCCTATACGCCCCTGGTGAGCGTGGTGGTGGGCGTCACCAACGTGATTCCCTTCTTTGGGCCCTTCCTGGGCGCCATCCCCAGTGCTTTCCTGATTCTGCTGGTGGATCCGGTGAAATGCCTCTATTTTGCCATCTTCGTGCTGCTGCTGCAGCAGCTGGACGGCAACGTCATCGGTCCCAAGATCCTGGGCGACTCCACTGGCATCTCCGGGTTCTGGGTCATCGTGTCCATCCTGGTGGGCGGCGGCTTTTTCGGCGTGCTGGGCATGTTCCTGGCGGTGCCCACCTGTGCGGCCCTCCAGGTGTTGGTGAAGTACCTCATGGACCGCCGCCTGCGGCAGCGGGGCATGCCTCTGGAGGCCTGGAAATATGTGGGACGCAGCGCCGAGGCGGAAAAGAAAACGCCGCCTGCGCCGCCGGAAGAGCATCAATAACCAAAAATCGCAGCCTTATGGCTGCGATTTTTTTCGTCCATGCCGGGAAAACATAAGAAATTTTCCTTGCAATGGGACGGAAAATGTGGTACATTGCACTTCGACAATTGCATATTGAACAACCATATTTCTATGTTGCCGCCCAAAGGACGGCAAAGAAGGAGAAGACTATGAAAAAGAGAACCCTTGCTCTTTTCCTGACGTTGGCACTGGTTGGCTCTGTACTCAGCGGATGCGGAGACGGAAGCGGCAACCAGGACGTGGAAGGAAATCATGGCTATGAAGAGCGGAAAGCCGCCAACGAGATCGTGGTGGGCATCGCTCAGGACCTGGAGGACAGTCTTGACCCGCACATTTCGGCGTCGGCAGGCAGCAGAGAGGTCTTGTTCAACATCTATGAGGGATTGGTCAAGCCCAATTCCGATGGTGAATTAATCTGCGCAGTTGCCCAGGACCATCAGATCTCCCCCGACGGCCGGACGTATACGTTCCAGCTGCGGCCCGGAGTCCGGTTCCACAATGGCCAGGAGGTAACTGCAGCAGACGTGGTATATTCCATTGAACGCTGCGCCGACGCATCAGGGGGAGCACCTCTGGTGGCGGCGTTTTCTGTTATCCAGGAGGTAAAGGCGGTGGACGAGAGCACCGTCACCATCACCATTGCCCAGCCGGATCTGGACTTCATCAGCTACCTCACCACGGCCATCGTGCCGGAGGGCTATGATCAGCTGGCTACCGCTCCCATGGGCACCGGACCCTTCCGGTATGTCTCCCGTTCCCCTCAGGAAAACATCATCATCGAAAAGTTTGACGACTATTGGGGCGAAGGCGCCAAGCTGGACAAGGTCACCTATAAGATTTATGAGGACTCCAATGCGCTGCTGATGGCCCTCAAGGGCGGCTCCATCGATCTGTGCGCCCACCTCACCGATGCCCAGGCATCCCAGCTGGACGATCAGCAGTTCCAGATCCTGGAGGGCACCATGAATCTGGTGCAGGCGGTGTACCTCAACAACAAGGCAGAACCCTTTGACGACATGGCCGTACGTCAGGCTCTGTGCTATGCCATCGACCGGCAGGCCATCATGGATTTCGTGGCCGGCGGACGGGGCACTCCTGTGGGCAGCAGCATGTATCCGGCGTTCACCAAGTATTTCATGCCGGAGCTGGCGGACTACTACACCTATGATCCCGCCAAGGCCAAGGAACTGCTGGCTGAGGTCGGCTATCCCGATGGTTTTGATATGACCATCATGGTAGCCTCCAACAACAAGCCCCATGTGGACACCGCCGAAGTGGTGGCCCAGCAGCTGCGGGCGGTGGGCGTCAATGTCACCATCCAGCAGGTGGAATGGCAGACCTGGTATGACGAGGCCTACAAGGGCCGGAACTATCAGGCCACCATCATCGGCGTGGACGCCAGCAACCTGACGGCCCGGGCCATGCTGGAGCGGTTCGTATCCACGGATTCCTCCAACTTCATCAATTACAACAACCCCGAATACGACCAGCTGTTCCAGCAGGCCATCACCACCACCGATCCGGAAGAGCAGACGGCTCTTTACAAGCAGATGCAGACCCTGCTCACCGAAACGGCGGCCAATCTGTATATCCAGGACCTGTGCGACCTGGTGGCCATGCGGCAGGGCCTGACGGGACTGGTATTCTATCCCACCTTCGTGCTGGATCTGTCCACCATCGGCTGGACGGCATAAAGGACTGAAAGCAAGCAAAACGAAAGAGGCGATGAACATGAAATACGCAGTAAGGAAACTGGCCATGATGCTGCTGACCATGCTCATCGTCTCTTTTCTTGCGTATCTGGCCTTCCAGATCATCCCCGGCGATCCCACCAACAAGATCCTGGGCACCGAGGCCACCGAGGAGCAGCGGCAGATGCTCCGGGAGCAGATGGGGCTCAACCGCCCCTTTCTGGTGCGCTATGGCGACTGGCTCATCCACTTCGTCCAGGGGGATCTGGGAGATTCCTACAGCTACAGCATGCCGGTAGGGGAGATGCTGGCAGGGAAGCTGCCGGTAACGCTGCTGCTGGCGCTGCTGGCCTTCCTCATCACCACGGTGGTATCCATTCCCCTGGGCATCTTCAGTGCCGGACGGGGCGGCTGGGTGGACCGTGTGATGACGGTACTGGGTCAGCTGACCATGGCGGTGCCGCCCTTCTTTATCGGCATTATCCTGACCTACTGCTTCGGCCTGGTGCTGCAGTGGTTTACCCCGGGACAGTTTGTATCCTTCAGCCAGGACCCCGGCGCCTGCCTGACCTATCTGGTATTTCCGGCCATTGCCATTGCGCTGCCCCGGATCGCCATGACGGTGAAGATGCTGCGCAGCGGCATTCTGGCGGAACTGGGCAAGGACTATGTCCGCACCGCCCACAGCCGGGGCAATGACCGCTCTGCCATCCTGTACCGCCATGTGCTGCGCAACGCCCTGGTGCCTACGGTAACGTTCCTGGCTATGACCATTGCCGACATCGTGGCCGGCAGCGTGGTCATTGAGCAGGTCTTTGCCATCCCCGGTATGGGGCGGCTGCTGTTCAGCTCCATCTCCAACCGGGACTATCCGGTGGTGCAGGCCATCATCGTGCTGATGGCCTTCTGGGTGGTACTGGTGAATTTCCTGGCGGATCTCATCAACCAGCGGCTGGATCCCCGGCTGCGCCTGCAGTGAGGAGGGGGATCATGAAAGAGAGAAACGGTTATCTGTGGGTGGGAATCACCATCACCTGCATTATGACGATTCTGGCCCTGGTGGGCCTTTTCTGGACGCCCTACGATCCCAGTGCCATGGACAGCATGCAGGTGTATCTGCCCCCCAGTCTGGCACACCTCTTCGGTACGGATAATTTCGGCCGGGATGTGTTCAGCCGGGCCATGAAGGGGCTGGCCACCACCTATGTGGTGTCCCTGGGCACCGTGGCCCTGGGGGCCGGGGTGGGCATCTTGGTAGGCGCTCTCACCGGCTATTTCGGCGGCGCCGTGGACCGGGTGCTGATGCGGATCAACGACGCCGTCAGCGCCTTCCCCAGCATCCTGCTGGCGTTGGTGATCATTTCGCTGCTGGATTTCGGCAAGTACAACGTGATCCTGGCCCTGGGCGTGGCCTTTATCCCCAGCTATGCCCGGGTGGTGCGCAGTGAATTTGCCCGCCACCGGGACATGAACTATGTCATTGCTGCCCGGCTCATGGGGGCAGGACACGGGCGGATCATGTTCAGCCACATCTTGCCCAATACCCGTGCGGTGGTGGTGCCGGCCCTCATCATCGGCATCAACAACGCCGTGCTGGCGGAGTCCAGCCTCAGCTATCTGGGCATCGGCGTCCGGTCGCCGGACGTATCCTTGGGCTATATGCTCTCCGAGTCCCAGAACTATATGGGCTCGGCACCCTGGTATGTGCTGTGCACCGGCGGGTGCATCGTGCTGCTGATCCTGGGCCTGGGTCTTCTGGGCGAAGGACTGCAGCAGAAAAGGAGGTAAGGAAGATGCTGGAAATCAAAGATCTCCACGTGCAGTTCCACACCTCCGACCATGAGGCCGTCCGGGGCATCGACCTCACCGTTCGGGACGGCGAGATCCTGGGCCTGGTAGGGGAATCCGGCTCCGGCAAGACGGTGACGGCCATGATGATCGCCGGGCTCCTGGGTGAGGACCGGGCCCGGATCAGCGGGCAGATCCTGCTGGACGGCACGGACCTCCTCCACGCCGGCGGCAAGGAACTGCGCCGTCGGCAGGGCAAGGACATCGGCGTGGTGTTTCAGGACCCCATGAGCGCCATGAATCCCGTGATGCGCATTGGGCCCCAGGTGGAAGAGAGTCTCCGGGTCCACACCCGACTTTCCAAGGAGCAGCGCCGGACCATGGCTTTGCAGGCACTGGAGGACGTAGAGCTGGAGGATGTGGAGGCGGTGTACCGCAAGTACCCCCATGAGCTCTCCGGCGGTATGCTGCAGCGGGTGATGATCGCTGCTGCCATCATTTCCGGCCCCCGGCTGCTGCTGGCCGACGAGCCCACTACAGCCCTGGACGTTACCATCCAGGCCCAGATTCTGGAGCTGCTGCGGCGTCTGAACCGGCAGCGGCAGATGTCGGTGCTGTTCATTTCCCATAACCTGCAGGTGGTACGCAAGCTGTGCAGCCGTGTGGCGGTGATGGAACAGGGCCGCATCGTGGAGCAGGGGCAGACGGATCAGGTATTTTTCCATCCGCAGCAGCCCTATACCCAGCGGCTCATCGCCGCTATCCCCACAAGGAGGAAGATCCATGGCTGAGCTGGCATTGGAGGTAAAGAACCTCAACGTCTGGTACCGTCCGGCAGGCACCCTGACCCGGCGGCATCTGGAGCAGGTGCTCTATGACGTCAGCTTCCAGGTGGCCCGGGGTGAGATCCTGGGCATCGTGGGAGAATCCGGCTCCGGCAAGAGCACCCTGGCCAAGGCGGTGCTGGGATTGGTGCCGGACCGCACTGGCACGGTGATCCACCACACCAAGCGGCCCCAGATGGTTTTTCAAAATCCGGTGTCCAGCCTCAACGCCGGGCGCACCATCGGCTGGAATCTGGAGGAGCCGTTGCGGATCTACGGAAAATACGACGGGCCCGAGCGGCTGCGCCGGGTGCATCAGATGATGGAGTGGGTAGGCCTGCCGGAGGAATGCTTCGGCCGGTATCCCCGGGAGCTCTCCGGCGGACAGAACCAGCGGGTGTGCATCGCCCAGGCCCTGATCCAACGGCCGGGTCTCATCATCGCCGATGAGGCGGTGTCGGCCCTGGACGTTACCATCCAGGCACAGATCCTGGAGCTGATGGCCCGGGTGCGCCGGGAGCTGGGCATCGCCTTCGTGTTCATCTCCCATGATCTCAATGTGGTCTATCAGCTGTGTGACCGGGCCGTGGTGATGCAGGACGGCCGCATCGTGGAACAGGGCACCGTGGAGGAGCTGTACGACCATCCCAAAGAAGCATATACCCGCCAGCTGCTGGCGGCAGCACAGTGAGGAACCCCTATGACGGAAGAAAAAAGAAGAAAACTGCTGTATATGGCCGGAGAGCAGGAGCCTTTCCTGGTCCATAACGGCATTCGTTTGACAGATGTGGACGATGGCAGCGCCACGGCGGTGCTGCACCTGCAGCCGGTGGTGATGAACCCCTGGGGCCTGCCCCACGGCGGGGTGCTGTTTTCCATGGGTGACGTGGCCTGCGGCATCGCCGCCATGACCCTGCGCAGCGAATCCCTGGTGACCATCAACGCCTCCATCGACTACATGGATGGGGCGTCTCCGGAAGGGGACGTGACGGTGGTGGCCAAGGTGGAGCGCATGGGCGGCAAGGTCTGCTTCTGCACGGCAGAGTATCACGACTGCCATGGAAAGCGCATTGCCATGCTCCGGGCAGCCCTCTATTTCACCGGACACAAACTGGATCTGGAATGAAGCAGCGCAGATTCGAATTTTTCCGCCGTTACCGGCGGTATGGGGTGGTGCTGGCGGCAGATCTGGCAGTGCTCGTGGCCTTTGAAGCGCTGAAGGGGAACCGGGATGTGATGAACGCCCTGGCCCAGGGCGTTACCCTGCCCATCCAACGGGCCTTGGCCTATGTGACGTATCTGGTGCCTTTTTCCGTGGCGGAGCTTCTGTACGTCACCGCACTGGGTACGGCGGTGCTGCTGGTGTGCGTGGCCATCCGGTGTCTGGCGGCCAGTCGCCGCAAGTGGGAAACGGCGGCGAAAATGTTGCTGGGTACGGCGTGTACGGTGCTGAGCATCTACGCCGCCCTGACGCTGCTGTGGGGCACCAACTACTACACCGACACCTTTCAGGAGAAAAGCGGCATCTATGGCCGTGAGGCCAGCGTGGAAGAGCTGCGGGAGCTGACGGAATATTTTGCCGGGCAGCTTTCCCTGGCCTCCGACGATGTGGAGCGGGACGAACAGGGCCTCTTTGCCGAGGACCGGCAGGAGATCTTCCAGCGTTCCACCGGGATCTATGAACATAGCTACGGGGAGTTTCCCTTCCTGGAGCACAAGGACCGGGTGCCCAAGCCCCTGGCCTTTTCCGAGGTCTTCAGCGCCATGGACTTTACCGGATTCTACTTCCCCTTCACCGGAGAGGCCAATCTCAACGTCCACTGCCCGGCGGCTTTTCTGCCCGCCACCATCATCCATGAGCTGGGCCATCAGCGGGGCATCGCCTCGGAGCAGGAGTGTAATTTCCTCAGTGTGGTGGTATCCATCGCATCCGACGATCCCATCTACCGCTACTCCGGGTGGCTGACGGGCTACGTACATCTGAGCAACGCACTCTACAGCGCCGATCCGGAGGCCTGGGAGACCATCTGCCGGACACTGCCGGAAACGGTGCGGCAGGACCTGCGGTACAATAGCCTCTACTGGGCATCCATGGAAAGCGGCCTGACGGATGCGGCCCAGGATGTCTATGACTCCTTCCTGAAAAACTACGGCGACAGCGACGGTGTACAGAGCTACGGCATGGT
>CALWXA010000087.1 GCA_944385395.1 uncultured Oscillospiraceae bacterium
CGGAATAACAGACTTGACAAACGCCTGGTCAGTGGGTAAAATACCCGTGTATGTAGAAAAACAGTGATGGGGAGAAAGGACTGTGATCCCGCCTGAAGAGAGCCGGCGTCTGGTGCGAGCCGGCGGGGGATGCTGTCTGTACTGGCCCCGGAGTTTCCTGCCTGAACCACGGTCAGTAGGGCGGGGCGCAGCGCAGCGTTACGGCGTGGCCCCATGTGGGCACTGAGGGCTTCGGCAGGCAACTGCCGGCCGCATCAGGGTGGTACCGCGTATCTGATCGCCCCTGACTTCCGCAAGGAGTCAGGGGCGTTTTTTGCTGCTGCACACGCCGATTTACAGAAAATAAAGGAGAGTCACCATGAAGTACGATTTTGCGGCCATTGAGAAAAAATGGCAGGCGAACTGGGAAAAGACCAAGCCCTATGCCGCCGTTACCGGCGACACTTCCCGGCCCAAGTTCTACGGCCTCATCGAGTTCCCCTACCCCTCCGGACAGGGCCTGCATGTAGGCCATCCCCGGCCCTTTACGGCCATGGATATCGTCACCCGCAAAAAGCGGATGGAAGGCTACAATGTGCTTTTCCCCATCGGCTTTGACGCCTTCGGCCTGCCCACGGAGAACTATGCCATCAAGAACCATATCCATCCGGCCATCGTCACCAAGAAGAATATTGAGAACTTTACCGCACAGCTGAAGATGCTGGGCTACGGCTTTGACTGGGACCGTGCGGTGGATACCACCGATCCGAATTACTATAAGTGGACCCAGTGGATCTTCCTGCAGCTGTTCAAGAAGGGCCTGGCCTACAAGACCACCATGCCTGTGAACTGGTGCACCAGCTGCAAGTGCGTGCTGGCCAACGAGGAAGTGGTCAACGGCGTGTGCGAGCGGTGCGGCAGCGAAGTGGTGCGTAAGGAAAAGAGCCAGTGGATGCTGAAGATCACCCAGTATGCCCAGCGCCTCATCGACGATCTGGACGATCTGGATTATATCGAGCGTGTGAAGATCCAGCAGAAGAACTGGATCGGCCGTTCCACCGGTGCCGAGGTGGTGTTTAAGACCACCGCCGGGGACGATCTGACGGTATTCACCACCCGGTGCGATACCCTCTTCGGCGCTACCTATATGGTCATGGCTCCGGAACACGCCTATGTAAAGAAGTGGCAGGATCAGATCACCAACTGGGACGAGGTGGCCGCCTATGTGGACGCCGCCGCCCATAAGTCCGACTTTGAGCGCAGCGAGCTGAGCAAGGAAAAGACCGGCGTGGAGATCAAGGGCATCCGGGCCATCAACCCCGTCACCGGCAAGGAGATCCCCATCTTCATCTCCGACTATGTCCTGGTGACCTACGGTACAGGCGCCATCATGGCCGTTCCCGCCCACGACCAGCGCGACTGGGAATTCGCCAAGGCCTTCGGCTGCGAGATCGTGGAAGTGGTGAAAGGCGGCGACATCGAGAAGGAAGCCTTCACCCTCAAGGGCGATGAGGGTGTGATGGTGAACTCCGGGTTCCTCAACGGCATGACCGTGAAGGAAGCCATCCCCGCCACGAAGAAGTGGCTTGCCGAGCAGGGCCTGGGCCGTGAAAAGGTGAACTATAAGCTCCGTGACTGGGTGTTCTCCCGTCAGCGCTACTGGGGCGAGCCCATCCCTTTGGTGCATTGCGATAAGTGCGGCTGGGTGCCTGTCCCTGAGGATCAGCTGCCTCTGGTGCTGCCTCAGGTGGAGAGCTATGAGCCTACCGACGACGGCGAAAGCCCCCTGAGCAAGATGACCGATTGGGTGAATACCACCTGCCCCTGCTGCGGCGGAAGCGCCAAGCGGGAGACGGATACCATGCCCCAGTGGGCCGGTTCCAGCTGGTATTTCCTGCGGTATATGGATCCCCACAACGACAAGGAGCTGGTGAGCAAGGCCGCCGAGGAATACTGGGGCCCTGTGGACTGGTACAACGGCGGTATGGAGCATACCACCCTGCACCTGCTGTATAGCCGCTTCTGGCATAAGTTCTTGTACGATATCGGCGTGGTCCACACTCCCGAGCCCTATCAGAAGCGCACCAGCCATGGTATGATCCTGGGCGAGGGCGGCGAGAAGATGTCCAAGTCCCGGGGCAACGTGGTGAACCCCAACGACATCGTGGCACAGTACGGCGCCGATACCATGCGCCTGCATATCATGTTCATCGGCGACTTTGAAAAGGCCGTCACCTGGTCCAACGAGGCGGTGAAGGGTTCCAAGCGCTTCCTGGACCGCTGCTGGAACCTGATGGACAATGCCGCTGATGATCCGGCCATCTCCGCCAAGAACGAGTCCATCATTCACAAGACCATCAAGAAGGTCACCGCCGACATTGATGATCTGAAGATGAACACCGCCATTGCCGCTCTGATGGCCATGGTCAACGAGTTCTATGCCAACGGCTGTACCAAGGGCGATCTGGAGCAGCTGATGCTGCTGCTGAGCCCCTTCGCTCCCCATATGGTGGAAGAGATGTGGGAGCTCACCGGCTATGCCGCCAAGTACGGCAAGATGGCCATGCAGATGCCCTGGCCCACCTATGACGAGGCCAAGACCGTGGATGCCCACGCCGAGATGGCGGTGCAGGTCAACGGCAAGCTCAAGGGCACTGTGGTTGTTCCCATGGACAGCGACCAGGATACCGTGGTGGCTGCCGCCATGGAACTGGATAAGGTCCGCAAGGCCGCCGAAGGCATGCAGGTGGTCAAGACCATCCTGGTGAAGAACAAGCTGGTGAATCTGATCGTCAAGCCTACCAAGTAAGCGGCTGCAGCAAATGCCTGTGGGGAGCGCCGGAATTCCGGCACTCCCCACGGTTTTTGCATTCTTTTTCCCATTTGACACGGAAAGCAGCAGATAATTTGTGAAAAACAGCTTGACAACTGGGTGCTGCATCCGTATAATACTATCTGTTCAAGTCATGTCTTATGACTCTTAAAGAGTATCCTGGATTGAGCCGGATATATCGGAGGGAGGGAAAATAGATGTCCGAAGTACGCGTGAAGGAAGGCGAGTCCCTGGACAGCGCTCTGAAGCGTTTTAAGAGAAGCTGCGCCAAGGCCGGTATTGTGGCCGAGGTGCGCCGCAGAGAGTGCTATGAGAGCCCCAGCGTCAAGCGCCGCAAGAAGTCTGAGGCCGCCCGCAAGAATAGAAACAAGAGATATTATTGATCTGTTTCCATCAGGAAGCCGAACCGTTACGGTTCGGCTTCTTTCTTTTGTGAAAAGATTGTCCGCAAGACATTGCGTTGTCAACCGGCGCTGTACGTCCGTTTCATACGTCATTTCCGGCGACATGTGCGTCGGAAATGACTCCCCTCACGCAGGATGGGCCGACTTTTCCTAAAGGAAACGAGGCGCATCCTGCGTGAGAACTTCTCGAAAAAGTGCTTGTCACTTTTTCGAAAGCGCAGCCGTTACGGTTCGGCTTCTTTCTTTTCCCAAGGCAGCTGGGAGAGGAGATCTTCCGTTTCCGGCAGCATCACAAAGCCCTGGCGGATCCCCAGATCCTCTGCCAGCCGGATTTTTTGGATCAGGGTGGCTGCATCGTCAAAGAGCACGAAATGGGTCCGGCCGCCCTGGACATAGGTGAAATACCGGACCCCCAGCTCATTGGAAAAGTAGACGGGCCGGCCGGTCATCAGCTGCCGCAGTCTGGGCAGGGACAGAGACGTGCCCTCTCCTTGCGGGGCAGGCAAAAGGAAATCCATGGCCAGCCGCTGCAGATCCAGTGCGATGCGCCCTGCTCCGTACCGGGCAGCGGCTTCAGAGAGCCGCTGGGCCAGCGTGCCGCCGGATATGGCGGTGCATATCAGCACTGTTCCCGCTCCGGCACAGGATTCCGGCACATACAGCCGCCGCCCGTGTCGGCCAAGGCGAGTCCCCAGCTGCCGGGCAAAGGCAGGCAGTTGGGGGTAGCTTTGCTGCAGATCCAATACCACACCGGCAAAATTCCACCGCAGACATACCTGCAGGATCTGACCGGCCAGCAGCTCCGGCTGGGATAGAGCGGACTCCGGCGTGTCCCCCAGCAGCATCAGACCGCCCTGTACTCCGGCGGGCAGAGACTGGATATGCAGCTGCCCGTCAGGCCCGATGCGGTAGGCCATGTGGGCGATGTGGGCGGTGTGGTCCAGGGCTTGGGCCAGATGCTGCGGCGCAGTGGCCAGATACAGCTGCATGGTATCACCCCCTTGTATTTGCCTGGTATCAATGCTACACTATGTGGTGAGAATATGCTTAGAGGAGATGCGTTATGCGTTTTTCCCTGATCCCCCACAGGCTCTTTGCCACCTATGACCAGGTGACGCCTGCATTGCTGCAGGGTTTGGGTATCCGGCTGCTGCTGTGCGATCTGGACTATACCCTGGCCCCCAAATATGTGCCCCATCCGGATGAAAAGCTGCACCGCTGGGTGCAGCAAATGCAGGAGGCAGGCGTCCGGGTGATGATCCTGTCCAATAACCGCAGTCCCCGCCGGGTGGAGACTTTTTGCCGTCCGCTGGGCATCACCTATGTGGGCCATGCGGGAAAGCCGGCTGTCCGGGGCTTTTATCAGGCCATGGAACAGGCCGGCGTCACGGCGAAGGAAACGGCCATGCTGGGCGATAAACTGCTGACGGATGTGCTGGGTGCCCGGCGCAGCGGCGTCTTGGCGCTGATGGTGGAACCTGCCGGAGGCCCCAGGGGCGCCTGGAACCATGTGCTCCATGCCCTGCAGGCGCCGTTCAAAGCCATGGTAAAGGAGAAGGATCTATGAATCATTGGAATCAGGTGGCCCGTGCCCTGGAGGAAAACGGGCTGGATGCCATGCTGCTGACGGGTGCGGCCAACCGCTTTTACGTCACCGGCTTTGCCTCCGATGACGAGGGCGGCGTGGCCCTGGTGACCCGGAAGGGCAATTTCTTTTTTACCGACGCCCGATATATGGAGACGGCGGAACAGCAGATCGAACATGCTGCTTTCGGGCTGGTAGACGGCCGGAAAGGCTATATCCAGTGGCTCACCGAAGCGCTGGACTTCACCGGCGCCAAGCTGGTGGGCTTTGAAGAGGACCGCATGACGGTGGCCCAGTGGCAGCGATATACGGAGCAGCTGCCCTGCACGCTGCAGCCGGCTTCGGCCCTGATGGCCGCTCTGCGCAGCCGCAAGGACCCGGAGGAGCTGGAGCGGATGCGGCAGGCCCAGCGCATTGCCGAGCAAGCCTTTGGCCAGCTGCTGCAGGAGCTGCACCCGGGCATGACGGAGCGGCAGATCGCCGCCCGGCTCCAGTATCTGGCCATCAGTGCCGGAGCGGAGCGAATGTCTTTTTCCACCATTGTGGCCAGCGGCCCCAACAGCAGCGTGCCCCACGCCGTTCCCACGGACCGTGCCATCCGGGAAGGGGATTTCGTTACCATTGATTTTGGCTGTGTGTACCGGGGCTATTGCTCCGACATGACCCGCACCCTGGCGGTAGGCGCTGTGACGGAGGAGATGGAGCAGGTCTATGATCTGGTGCTCCGTGCCCAGGAAGCCGGACTCCGGACGGCCCGTGCCGGTCTTACGGGACAGGAAGTGGATGCGGCGGCCCGTGAGGTCATCGAAGCAGGCGGCTTCGGACCCTACTTTACCCACAGCCTGGGCCATAGCCTGGGAGTGGAGATCCATGAAGGACCCAACGCTACGCCGGGCAACCGCCAGAGTTTGCCGGAGGATGCTGTCATCAGCATCGAGCCGGGGATCTATCTGCCCGGCCGGTTCGGCGTACGTATCGAGGACACCGTGATCCTGCGCCGTGACGGCTGTGAGGATCTGATGACCATGGGCAGAGAACTGGTGCATCTGTAGACCGTTTTTCCGGTATTGCAAGGAAAATGCGGCAAAACACTTGCCAAACGGCGGCGTATCATGTAAAATAAAAAAGCTGTTTTGGCATGAATGTAAATTCGGGAGAAGGGGAGCGCCTTTTCCTACTATACGGGAGGATCAGATTATGGCAACAATTACCGCTGGCGATTTCAGAAACGGTAAGACTTTTGAGATGGACGGCAAGATCATGCAGGTTGTGGAATTCCAGCATGTCAAGCCCGGCAAGGGTGCGGCTTTCGTGCGTACCAAGATGCGCAACATCGTTACCGGCGCTGTGACGGAAACTTCCTTCAACCCCACCGCCAAGTTTGAAGAGGCGTTCGTGGAGCGCAAGGATATGTCCTACAGCTACAACGACGGCGACCTGTACTACTTCATGGATCAGGAGACCTTTGATATGGTGCCTCTGGGCGCTGAACTGCTGGGCGATGCCTTCCGCTTTGTCACCGAGAACACCGTGTGCAAGGTGCTCAGCTATAAGGGCAACGTGTTCGGCCTGGAGTGCCCCAACTTCATGGACCTGGAGGTCACTGAGACCGAGCCCGGCCTGGCCGGCAACACCGCCACCAACACCCTCAAGCCCGCCACCGTGGAGACCGGCGCTGAGGTGAAGGTGCCCCTGTTCATCAACATCGGCGACAAGATCACCATTGATACCCGCACCGGCGAATATCTCAGCCGCTGCAAGTAAGAATCCGCTGACATTCTGCATCGCATGGAAAGGAGCATGAATATGGCAATGTCTGAAAAGGTAGCTTATCTCAAGGGCCTGGCTGAAGGTCTGGCGCTGGACACCGAGACCAAGGAAGGCAAGCTCATCGCCGCCATCATCGATGTGCTGGAGGACATGAGCGAGGAGCTGGAAGAACTGGAAGAGGACCTGTGCGATATGGAAGAGGGCCTGGACGCCGTCAGTGATGACCTGTCCGAAGTGGAGGAGACTCTTTACGAGCTCACCGATGAGGATGAGGACGACGAAGACGACGATGATGAGGATTGGTTCGAGACCACCTGCCCCTCCTGCGAAGAGGAGATCCTGTTCAATGAGGACGAGCTGGAAGCCGGCGAGATCATCTGCCCCAACTGCGGTGAGAAGCTGGAGTTCGATCTCTCTGACCTGGCCTCCGATGACGACGACGAGGACGAGGAATAATCATCGCTGCATGCATGAAAAGCAGCACAGTGGGGACACTGTGCTGCTTTGTTCATATATCCTGGAGGGATGAACCATGGATTATCGTACCATCTGTGACTCTCCGCTGGGGCACCTGACCCTTTCCTGCCGGGATGGGGCTTTAACTGGTTTGTGGCTGGCGGATCAGCGGTATTTCGGCGCCGGGGTCCAGGATTGGACCTGGGACGATGCCCAACCCCTTTGGCCGGCAGTGCGCTCCTGGCTGTGGGACTATTTTGCCGGACGCCGGCCGGATCCCCAGGCGCTTCCGCTGCTGCTGCGGGGCACGGCATTTCAACAGAGGGTGTGGCAGCAGCTGCTGACCATTCCCTATGGTGAGACGGTGTCCTATGGGGCACTGGCCCGGCAGCTCCACAGCAGTCCCCGGGCGGTAGGCGGTGCCGTAGGGCGTAACCCCATCTCCATCGTGGTGCCCTGCCACCGTGTGGTGGGGTCCGGCGGCGCTCTGACAGGCTATGCCGGCGGCCTGGAGCGCAAAAAATGGCTGCTGCGGCACGAGAGGGAAGATCTGACAAGACAGCAGTAAAGAAAAGCAGTCAAGAAAAATGGGGAAAGAGATTGCTTTGCCTGGAAATTAGGGCTATAATAAGGCAGGCGTCAGCCAAAAATAACTTTGAGGTATGGAACATGAATACTGCGGAAAAGCTGAATATGACCATGCTGTGCGACTTTTATGAGTTGACCATGGGCAATGGTTATTTTCAAAATGGGTACCGGGACCGAATGGTCTATTTCGATGTGTTCTTCCGGCGTGTGCCGGACCGGGGCGGTTTCGCTATTGCTGCCGGGCTGGAACAGCTCATCGATTACATTGAGAATCTGCATTTTTCTGCCGAGGATATTGCTTATCTGCGCAGCAGAAATATGTTCAGCGAGGAGTTTCTGGCCTATCTGGCGGACTTCCGCTTTACTGGTGACATCTATGCCGTGCCGGAGGGCACGCCGGTATTCCCCAAGGAACCGCTGGTGGTGGTGCGAGCCTCGGCTATTGAAGCGCAGCTCATTGAGACCTTTACCTTGCTGACCATCAACCATCAGAGCCTCATTGCCACCAAGGCCAACCGGGTGGTCCGGGCAGCCAAAGGTCGTACGGTGCTGGAGTTCGGTTCCCGCCGGGCCCAGGGCGCCGATGCGGCCATCGTAGGTGCCCGGGCGGCCTATATCGGCGGCTGCGCCGGAACGGCCTGCACCATCTCTGACCAGATCTACGGTGTGCCTGCCGGAGGTACCATGGCCCACGCCTGGGTACAGATGTACGATTCCGAGCTGGAGGCATTCAAGTCCTATTGCCGCACGTATCCCCACAACGCCGTGCTGCTGGTGGATACCTATAATACGCTGAAGTCCGGTGTGCCCAATGCCATCCGTGCCTTCAATGAGGTGCTCAAGCCCATGGGCATTACCCAGTGCGGTATCCGTCTGGACTCCGGCGATATGGCATACCTCACCCGGAAGGCCCGGCAGATGCTGGATGAGGCGGGCTGGACGGAGTGCAAGATCTCCGTATCCAACTCCCTGGACGAATACCTGATCCAGGATCTGCTGCAGCAGGACGCCCAGATCGACCAGTTCGGCGTAGGTGAGCGGATGATCACCGCCAAAAGCGAGCCGGTGTTCGGCGGCGTATACAAGCTGGTGGCGGTAGAGGATGAGGACGGCACGGTGATCCCCAAGATCAAGATCAGCGAAAACGTGGAAAAGATCACCATTCCCCATTTCAAGAAGGTCTACCGCTTCTTCGGCAACGACACCGGCAAGGCCATTGCCGACTATATCACGGTTCACGATGAAACTGTGGACGACAGCGGCGATCTGGAGATCTTTGATCCCGATGCCACCTGGAAGAGAAAGGTGGTCTATGATTTCACCGCTAAGGAATTGCTGGTACCCATTTTCCTGGGCGGCAAGCGTGTGTACGAATGTCCCAGTCTGCCTGAGATCCAGGCATATTGCCGGGAGCAGGTGGATACCCTGTGGGATGAGGTAAAGCGCTTCGACTATCCTCATCAGTACTATGTGGACCTTTCCCCGAAGCTCTGGCAGATCCAGCAGGATCTGCTGCGAAAAACCAAAGCGTAAAAGCATTGTGCCGGGGCTGTCCAGCGTGGGCAGCCCCGGATTTCCCATCCGGCAGCAGAAAGTAGGCGGTATCTGTGAAACGACCTACCATACAGCAAAAGACGGAGCGGCGCATCTCTGCGGCGCTGCGGCTGGCCTTGACTGCCGTCCTGCTTCTGCTGCAGATCGCTCTGGTACTGTTTCTATCCTATCTGCTCCGCAGCCGCCTGATGTTTGGCTACGTGGTGGTGCAGGTCATCGCCGTGGTCTGTGCCCTGCGGATCTATAACCGTCCCGGCGGCCTTTCCTATAAGGCCGGCTGGATTTTGCTGGTACTGGCCCTGCCGGTGGTGGGTCTGATCCTCTATTACCTCTGGAACGGTTCCCGACCCGGCAAGCGTCTGGACCTCCAGAAGCGCCCCATGCCCGGCCGTTCGGAGCGGGAAGAAGAGGAATCCGCCCGGCGGATCGAGAAACTGCGCAAGCAGTACCCTCTTTGGGGACGGCTGGCTACCTACCTCCATCGCCAGGGCTTTCCCCTGTGGTCTGATACCCAGGTGCAGTATTTCCCTACCGGACAGGCATACCTGGAAGATTTGCTGGACCGGGCAGCCCAGGCAGAGCATTTTATCTTTCTGGAATACTATATTGCCGGGCAGGGGGAGATCTGGACGGCTCTGACGGATATCCTCTGCCGCAAGGCTGCCGTAGGGGTGGAGGTAAAGCTGCTGTTCGATGACTTCGGCAGCATGCTGCGCCTGCCGGATGAAGAGCAGGAACGGCTTCGGGCAGCAGGCATCCAACTGCGCATGTTCAATCCGGTTCATCATTATGTAAACCGCCTGTACTTCAATTACCGGGACCACCGGAAGATCGCCTGTATTGACGGAGATATTGCCTATACCGGCGGTGTGAATCTGGCGGACGAGTATGCCAATCTGGTGGAGCGGTTCGGCTATTGGAAGGACAGCGGCGTGCGGCTGGAAGGGAAGGGGGCCTGGGGGCTGACCCGGGAGTTCATCCGTATGTGGGAGCGGCTGGGCGGCTCCTTTGAGCGGGAGCACGACTATTACCGGCCTGTGGCTGCCGCATCGGTGGAATCCTTCTGCCAGTGCGTATCCGATGGGCCGGACAACAACCCGGCCAATACGGTGGAGGACACATTCCTGCAGCTGATCCAGTCCGGCCGGAGCATGGTCTATATCACCACGCCGTACCTGGCCATTGATGAATCCATGATCCGGGCACTGTGCATTGCCGGAGACAGCGGGGTGGATGTGCGGCTGATGCTGCCGGGGATCCCGGATCATAAGTTTGCCTATTGGGTGGCAGAGAGTTATTTCGGCCAGCTGATGTACCACGGGGTAAAGCTGTACCGGTACCGCCCCGGACTGCTCCACGGCAAGACGGTGATGGTGGACCGGGAGGCCGCTTTTGTGGGCACCGTGAACATGGATTACCGCAGTTTCCAGCTGCATTTCGAGTGCGGCGTTCTGTTTTACGGGATGCCGGTGGTGGAAGAGCTGCTGGAGGATATGGATGAGATCATGGCCTGCAGTGATCCGGTGACTCTTGAGGAGTGGCAGCGCCGCCCACTGCGCCGGAAGGTGCTGGGGTCCGTGCTGCGGCCCTTTGCCATGTGGATGTAAATCGCCGTACCGACGGGTACGGCGATTTTTTCCTTGACAACTTTTGTCGACAGTGGTATATTGTCGATACAATCCAAGGGGCGCTGGCGCATGCCGGCTGAGATGTGACGTATTGCCGTCCGATCCCTCGAACCTGATCCGAGTAATGTCGGCGTAGGAATGTGTTGTGTGACTGAAAATAGTGACGCTTTATCCGCATTGCGCGCCGTTTTGGCTCGCAGGCGGTTTTTTCTATTTTCAGGAGGTAAGAGAAAATGAATCACGGTAAGATCAAAATGTTGTGCGAAGCGGCTATGATGCTGGCACTGGCCCAGATCCTCAGCTATGTGCGGCTGTACGAGTTCCCCAACGGCGGCTCCATTGACCCGGCCATGCTGCCCATCATCCTCTTTGGCGTGCGCTACGGCTGCGGCTGGGGCACTCTGGTGGGCGTGATCTTTGGCTTCCTGCAGTATTTCCTGGGTCGGCCTGTAGCCATTGACTGGACCAGTGTGGTGGTGGACTACCTGGTGGCCTTCGGTGTGCTGGGTCTGGGTGCCGGTCTGATGAAGGGCAAGAAGAATGGCATGATCCTTGGCTCTCTCCTGGGCGGCGGTCTGCGGTTCCTGGCCCACTTTATCGTAGGCGCCGTGGTGTGGGGCAAATGGATGCCGGACACCTACTTCGGTATGACCATGACCAACGAGTGGGTGTACTCCTTCCTGTACAACGCTCCTTACATGGTGCCCAACATCATCATCTGCATCGTGCTGATCCTGGTGCTGCGTCCGTACCTGAAAAAGTACTTCAATGCAGAGGATCTGAAGGCTGTTCAGAGCAAATAAACCCGGCAGAAGCTGCACCGGAGAACCTCTCCGGTGCAGCTTTCAAAAAAAGCGTGAACTGACGAAAAAAAGTGTTGACAAAGCGCCGGAAATCTGTATAATAAATCTTGTTCGTCAGAACACAGCGGGATTGTGTAAAGGTAGCACAGCGGACTCTGACTCCGTATGTGAGGGTTCGAATCCTTCTCCCGCTGCCATCAACAGAGCAAGCGTTTAACGCTTGCTCTGTTTTTTTATACCCGTGGAAAGGAAGGCATCATCGCCCGTATCCCTGCCCAAAAGTAAGCGCATTTAGCCTGTTGTGCCTTTGAGCCGCTTGAATTTTTCCGCTGTGGCGCCAGTTGTGAAAAGAAATTGTGAAAAATAGCAGTCAAAGATAAAAAACTGCTTGCAATTTTTAGGAAAAATGGCATAATAAAATTGAAGAATGGTTTGGAACCGCAGAATATTTAGGGTGTGTGGCTGCGGTTCCCAGGAAAAATGAAGGAGGTTTTTGTGTTGAAGAGAAAATCATTTCTGGCTGTGGTGACTGCTCTGCTTCTGGCCCTGTCCCTCGTTCCCAGCGTGGCCCTGGCTGCCGGATCAACGTGATGAAGGGCGACGTGGATCTGGTGGTGGATATGGATGACATCACCGTGGTGAACAGCGGCACCGGCAAGGTGACGGTGGACGGCCAGGCTGTGGAGAACGGCAAAGAGTACGTGACCCATGCCCATGATTGGAAAGTAGTGGGTGCCAAGGAACCCACCTGCACGGCGGAAGGTTATACCGGCGATAAAGTCTGCAGCATCTGCAACGCCAAGGTGGCCGGCACTGTGCTGGAGAAGCTGGCCCACAACTATGTGGACGGCAAGTGCACCGTCTGCGGTGCGGCGGATCCCTCCGTGGCCCCGGCTACCGGCGATGCAAGCCAGCCCCTGGTCTGGACTCTGGCGGCACTGCTCTCCTGTGCCGGCGTAGTGCTTCTGGTGAAGCTGAACAAAGAGCGCCGGGCATAAAATCAAATCCCTGCCTGTAAGGCGGCGGCTTCGTGCCGCCGCCTTTTGATATATTCCTTCGTGAATCAAACATTTGTTCCATTGCTTTTCCCATATGTACACGCTATAATACATACAACAACTCAATTATCGCAATATGGTGCCCGTGGAAACACGGGAGAATTGGGAAGTTTCGGTGCGAATCCGACGCAACAGCCATTACTGTGATTGACTATAGGAAAGGCAAATGCCATTGAAGACGTTCGGGTCTTTGAGAAGGCGCCTTTCTCCGGCCCAGAGCCGTAGGTCATAAGCCAGGAAACCAGCCATATGTGTCAGAGAAGGCATGTGTCTCCGGGCAAAGGGGGACAGGTCTTTTATTGCAGGCTGTGAATGGAAAATAATGCCAGACGACTGCTTTCTCTGCAAAGAGGAAGCAGTCGTTTTTTGCGTGTATTGGGTGTTGCCTGAGGCAGGAAAAAAGGAGGGATACCGGCTGGAACACCCCGGAGCGGGTCCTGGCGCTCAGGCGGAAATGTGTCAAGGAGAACGGAAAGGAGTCAAAGGATGAGAAAGAAAGGCCTCTCGCTGCTGCTGGCGCTGTTGCTGGCAGTGCAGCTGCTGCCGGCAACGGTCTGGGCAGCAGATCATGACGGGCAGGTGCACGTCATTGTGGAAAACACTACCTTTACACCGGACACCGCTGAGGACGTGGAAGCGGAATGGAAGGATACGTTCTGGTATGGAACGCTGGTAGATACCTGGGTGACGCTGGATGAGTCCTCCACCATGATGAGCTGCGTGGTGACGGCTCTGGAGGAAAATGGGTACACCCAGCGTGGCGCCGAGAGCAACTACATCTCGGAAATCAATGGGCTCAAGGCGTATGACGGCGGCTTCATGTCCGGTTGGATGGGCACGCTGAACGACTGGTTCACCAACCAGGGTTTCGGTGCCTATACGGTGGCGGACGGTACGCTGTCCGCCGGCGATGAGATCCGAATCATGTATACCTGCAGCTACGGTGAAGATCTGGGCAGCAGCTGGGGCAGCAAGGATACCCGGCTGTCGGCTCTGTCCTTCAGTGCCGGTACCCTGGAGCCTGTATTCAATCCGGATGTCACCGCTTATACCCTGACGGTGCCTGCCACGGTCACCGGCGTTTTGGTGACACCCACCGCAGCCAATAAGAACTACCAGGTGCGTACCCGGGTAGGCGACCAGGAGTACAAGCGCACCCAGACGGTGCCTGTCACCGACGGTACCCAGATCGTGGTGGAGAGCAACTGGACCGATGTGGGCAGCACCTATACCATCACGGTGAAGACGGTTCCCGTGGAGCCCCAGGACGTGTCCGCCCTGCTGCAGCAGGCCCTGGATTCCATGGCAGCTACGGTAACGGAGCCTCAGTTCGGCACCGCCGGCGGCGAGTGGGCCATCATTTCCCTGGCCCGCAGCGGTTATTATGCCAAAGACAGCCAGTATTTTGCCGATTACTATGATCGGATCGTGGACACCGTCAACCAGCTGGCCTCCAGTCTGAATATGAACGGTGCCCTGGACCGCAACAAGTCTACGGAAAACTCCCGGCTGATTTTGGCCCTGTCTGCTATCGGAATTCCTTCCGACAGCGTGGGCGATTGGAATCTGCTGGCGCCCTTTGAAAACAACTTCACCTGGATCACCCGTCAGGGCATCAACGGCCCCATCTTCACGCTCCTGGCCCTGGACAGCCATGACTATGAGCTTACTGATACCACGGTGCGTCAGCAGTGCATCGACTACATTCTGGGTAAACAGTGCGCCGACGGCGGCTGGGCCCTTTTCGGAAGCCAGGGCGACCCGGACATCACTGCCATGGCGCTGCAGGCCCTGGCTCCCTATGTGGAGGATGCCAAGGTAGGCCCTGCGGTGGAGGCGGGTATTGCCTGCCTGTCCAAAATGCAGATGGATAACGGCGGCTTTGCTTCCTGGGGCACGGAAAACTGCGAGAGCATTGCCCAGGTGATGGTGGCTTGCACGGCCCTGGGCATCAATCCCGATACCGACAGTCGTTTTGTCAAATCCGGCGGCTCTCTGCTGGATGCGCTGCTGCGGTTCTATGATGCCGAAACGGGCATGTTCCGGCACATCATGAGCATGGGAGGCGATCAGATCGCTACCGAGCAGGGCGTGTATGCCCTGGTGGCATATGACCGCCTGCTGGAAGGCAAGACTTCCCTGTACGATATGTCCGATGTGACCTTCCCTGAGGAGGATGACGCAGCTGCCCTGGCTGCTGCCAAGGAAGCGGCCAAGGCGGAGCTGGAGGGCTACAAGAATCCGGCGGATTACCGTGAGGCGCAGCAGCAGGAACTGGCAGATGCTATTGCACAGGGCAAGGCCGCCATTGATCAGGCCACGGATACCTCTGGGGTAGCTTCGGCTCTGTCTGCTGCCAAAGCTGCCATGGACGCCATCAAGACCGATGCCCAGCTGACGGCGGAGGAGAATCAGAATAACTCCGGAACCAAACCGGAGGACAAGCCTGTGACCTCTCCCGACACCGGTGACTATACGCCGGTGGAACTGCTGGCGGCGCTGCTGGTGCTGTGCGCGGCAGGCATGGTGGTAACGATTGGGAAAAGACGTGCCAGTCGATAAGTGACGGCGATGAAAAGGGCTCCTGCTGCCAAGGGCGGAGCCCTTTTCTCCGATTGGAGAGATCAAGATGAAACGCAAGATCAGGATATGGAAACGAGCGGCGGTAAGCCTGGCGCTGGCACTGCTGATGCTCAGTTCGGTGTGCCTGAACCGGGCCGAAGCTGCCGGGAGCGGTACAGTGACCTGGAGTGTGGAAGTGTTCACCGTAGGCTGCGGCTATCTGGTAGAGCCTGTGGAGATGCCGCTGCGGCAGGGGGAGAACGCTGCCCGCCAGCTTTTGTATGTGCTCCATGCCCATGGGCTTGTGGGCTATTATGACGGTACACCGGACAGCAATTTCTATCTGGCCTATATTGGCAGCGGCAGCCAGACGGCGGGATCGTACAGCGGATACACCAGCTCCCGGTCTCTGCTGGGAGCGCCATCTTACGCCGCCAGCATGCCGTCCTCACTGCACATTCCTTCCCGGTTGGACAGCTGCCTGCGTAGTGCCATGAGCAGCGGCGACGGTATCAACAACTATGACCCTACATATTTTCAGTCCGGCTACCTGGGCGAATTTGACGTTACCAATGGTTCCGGCTGGATGTACAGTGTCAACAATACCTTCCCCGGTACGGGGTTTGCAGGTATGACGCTGTCGGACGGAGACGTGGTGCGTGTCCAGTTTACCCTGGCTTACGGCAATGATATCGGCGGCGGTCAGGGTGTAGGCTCCGGCTACGGTTCACCGTACTATGCGGTAGCCAATAAAGACCGCCTGACCCGTACTATGGCCCAGGCGGCGGAGTATCGTTCCGACAGTGGCGTGGCCAGTGCTTATGCTGCGGCCAAATCTGCGGCATCGGCGCCGGACGCATCCCAGAGCACGGTGGATGCCGCCTGCAGCGCACTGGAGCGTGCCCTGGAAGCAGCCAAAACCCCTGCCGCCCCTGAACCACAGGACCCCACGCCGCCGGCTTCTTCCGGCAGCAGCAGTCAGAACAGTCCAAAGCCCTCTGGAGGAACCGGGACCACGCAGGAGTCGACGACGACCCAGCAGGAAGCTCAGGAGGATCCCCAGGAGCAGCAGGCGACAGGGGAGGACCAAGAGAAGACCCCCACGGACGACGGCAGCGAGCAGCAGAAAGAACAGGAAGAAGTGACACAGACCGGAAAGGGCAGCATCTGGCTGCCGGTGCTGTGTGCGGTGGTGACAGGCGTGGCAGCGGTGATCGCTTACCTGCTGGTGCGGCGTCGCCAGCGCCGAAAATAAGCGGAAAGAAAGGGCGGGAAAAGCATGATGGGAAAACGCGGTGCGGCATTGCTGCTGGCAGCGGTGGTGTGGCTGTCGGCGTGGATGCCTTGTGCCTGGGCCCGGGAGAGCGGGGACTGCCTGACCATCGCCCGCCAGATCATTATCTGGAAAAAGGCCCAGCTGGGCCTTTCGGCGGATGAGCCGCTGCTGTGCGATACCTTTTTGCAGCAGGCAGGCACCACCGCCGGGGACTGGTACCCTTTCGCCATGGGACGGCTGGGCATGGCGGATGACGCCGGCGCCTATCTGGCGGTGATCCGCAGTGTGGTGCAGCAGCGCTATACCACACCGGAAAAGCTCAGCGCCGCCAAAGCCACCGAATGGCACCGGATCATTCTGGCGGTGCTGGCCCTGGGGGGTGATCCCACCCAAATGGGCACGGAGCAGGCACCCATCGACCTGGTGGCAGATGGTACATACGACCGGGGAAAGACCGTGCCCCTGGGCCGCCAGGGCATCAACGGTTGGATCTGGGGCCTGATCGCTCTGGATTCCATGGCCTATGAGGTACCCCAGGACGCCTTCTATACCCGGGAGGATATCATTGAGCAGATTATTGCCGCCGTGCTGGACGACGGAGGCTTTTCCCTCAGCGGCGGCAGCGCCGATCCGGATATCACCGCCATGGCCATCCAGGCTTTGGCCCCCTATTATAACAGCGAGACAACTTATCTCCACCCCGGAACCGGGGAGGAGACCACCGTCCGTGAAGTGGTGGATCAGGCGGTGGCATGCCTCTCCCGGCTGCAGCTCAAGAGCGCCGGATATGCCAGCTGGGGCACGGAGAACGTGGAGAGCAGCTGCCAGGTTCTGGTGGCCCTGTGCGCTCTGGGCATCGATCCGCTGACGGATCAGCGGTTCATCTGCCAGGGCCGGACTTTGCTGGACGCCATCTGCGATTACCAGATGACCGACGGCGGTTTTGCCCACTCCTTCACGGAGGACCCTGCCAATCCCGATGCCGTGCCGGGACAGTCCAACTCTATGGCCTCCGAGCAGGTGCTCTATGCCATGGCGGCTCTGTGGCGTCAGCAGCAGGGAATGCGGCGCCTTTACGACCTGCGGCCGGAGATGCCTCTGTCTCTCTCGTCCCATATCCGGATGCTGAACCGGAATATCGCAGCACTGCATGAAGATACCGCCGCTGGAGAGCTGGAGGGTCTGCTGAAGGATTACTATTGCCTGCCGGAATCGGAGCGAAGCTATGTTGCCGGCTTCTGGACGCTCCATGATCTGGCGGTGGATGCCGGGCTTTCTGCCCAGTCCATTGCCGCTGCCACCACTGTGCGGCAGGACTGGGGTGCAGCCGCCGCTGGGGAGAATCAGGAGTTCACGCTGGAGCAGCGGCGGGAGGTGGACACCCTGCCGGAAGAGCTGACCACAGAATACGAAGTGACGGTGGAGCGTCTGCTGCAGCAGCTGGAAGCCTCTCAGGATTTCGCAGATCAAGAGACCTACCGGGAAAAACTGCTGCAGGCCAGGGAAACCATCGCTGCCATCCGCAGCGAGGTAGACCGACTGAACCAGGCTATTTTGGAAACCATCTATCCCATGGAGGAGCTGACACTCCGGGACCTGACGGCAGTGGAGGGCCTGGCCCGGGATATCCAGGCCCTCAGCGCCTATGATCAGACCCAGATCCGTGGCCGGGAGGATGTGGAGACTGCCCAGCTGCTGCTCCACAACCGGCTGCGGGGTGTGCTCATCGGCGTGGGAATAGCCTGCCTGGCCGCAGGCGTGGGCGCCTGGACCGTGGTGCGCATCCGCCGTCGCCGCCGCCAGAAGGCGGCGGAGCTGGAAGCACTGGCCGCCCAGTTCCCGGAGGATGAAGCATGAAAAAAGACATTCTTGCGGTGTGCTTCGTGGTGCTGCTGATCGCCGTGCTGCTGGGCGGAACCGAGATCCAGTCGGTGGAGGAGTATTACCGCACCCATGCTGAGGAGATCACACCCCAGAGCGAAACGGTGCGCATCAGCATCCGCTGCGACACCATACTGGATAACTGGGACGATCTGACGCCTGCACTGCAGTCGGAGGAATTTGTGCCGCAGGACGGCGTGATCCTGCCGGAAACGGAGTTGGTGCTCCATGAAGGCGACACGGTATTTGACGTGCTGGAGCGGGCGGTGCGGTCCAATCGCATCCAGATGGAGTACCAAGGCGCCGATGAAAACAGCTTCGGCAGCGTCTATGTCCAGGGGATCCACTATCTCTATGAGTTCTCCTGCGGTCCGCTGTCGGGCTGGATGTATCGGGTCAACGGAGAATTTCCCAATTACGGCTGCTCGAAATATGTGCTCGCAGACGGCGATGTGGTGGAGTGGGTCTATACCTGCGACCTGGGCAAGGATGTGGGCGGCGGCTGGCTGGGCGGCCGGCAGTGACCGGAGAAAGGACGGTACAGAAAATGGATACCTTTGCTTCTTACCATCCGGCAGCGCTGCTGGGCTATTTTATGGCTGTGCTGCTGCCGGCCATGTTCAGCGCCAATCCGGCGCTGCATCTTCTGGTGTTGCTGGGTGGCTTGGCCTTCTGGGCGCTGCTGGTGCCGGGCCGTACTTTCGCCGGTGATCTGGCCTTCTATACCCTGTTGAGCCTGATGATCGCCGTTACCAACCCGCTTTTTTCCCACAACGGTGTGACGCCGCTCTTTTTTCTCAACGGCAACCCCGTGACGCTGGAGGCTGTCTGGTACGGCGTGGACATGGCGGTGATGCTGGTGGCGGTGCTGTATTGGTGCAAATGCTTCCATCGTGTGATGAGCGACGATAAGCTCCTCTTTTTGCTGGCAGGCACCGCCAGCAGCCTGTCGCTGCTCATCAGTTCCGCCATCCGGTTCGTACCGGAGCTGAAAGAACGCATTGCCCGGGTCCATCAGGCCCAGAAGGCCATGGGGCTTTACAGCTCCGGCAGCTATGTGGATCGGCTGCTGGGCGGCCTGCGGGTCTTTTCGGCGGTGCTGTCCTGGTCGCTGGAGTGCGCCGTGGAAACGGGACAGGCCATGAAGGGCCGGGGTTACGGACTGAAAGGCCGCAGCCATTATGCACTGTTCCGGCTGCGTCCCCGTGACGGCTGGTTTGCTGCCGTGACGCTTTGTATGGCGGCGGCCGTGGTGACGGTGATGGCCCGGGGCGCCCTGACCCATGATTTTTATCCTAAAATGACGGGGCTCTCTGCCGCCCCGGAGGCTTTGCTGGGCTATGCCGCTTATGGAGTGCTGGCGGCGCTGCCCTTTTTGCTGGAGGCAGCGGGCCGCTGCCGCTGGCATCTGCTGCTGCGGCGCTGTGCCCGGCAGGATACCGGCGGGGAGCCGGGAAAGGACGGTGTGCGATGGACGTATTAGAATTGGAGCATGTGAGCTTCGCCTACCCTGGCGGGCAGCAGGCCCTGGAGGATATCAGCCTGCAGATCCGGCAGGGAGAGTTTCTGGTGGTGTGCGGTCAGTCCGGCTGCGGTAAGACCACATTGCTGAAGATGCTTAAGCCGGAGCTGACACCCCATGGCCAGCGCCAGGGGGTGATCCGCTTCGCAGGACAACCTCTGGAGGCGCTGCCGCCCCGGGTATCTGCCGGAGAGATCGGTTTTGTGGGACAGAATCCCAATACCCAGACCCTGACTCATAAGGTCTGGCATGAGCTGGCCTTCGGGCTGGAGAGTCTGGGCTGTCCCAGTGATGTCATGCGCCGTCAGGTGGCGGAAACCGCCAGCTTCTTCGGTATGCAGACCTGGTTTCGCCGTGAGGTGAAGGAGCTCTCCGGCGGTCAGAAGCAGCTGCTGCAGCTGGCCTCCGTTCTGGTGATGCGCCCCCGGGTCCTGATACTGGACGAGCCCACCGCCCAGCTGGGCCCCATTGCCGCTTCGGAATTTCTGGCCTCGGTGTATAAACTTAACCGGGAACTGGGCCTGACGGTGATCCTGACGGAGCACCGGCTGGAAGAAGTCTTTCCCATGGCCGACCGGGTACTGATGCTGGACCATGGCCGGAAGCTGTTGCTGGAAGCGCCTGCGGAAGCAGGCCGGCGGCTGCGCAGTACGGCTCCGGACCACCCCATGCTGGCGGCTCTGCCCAGTGCCGTGCGGATCTATCAGGAGCTGGATACGGCGGATGTGTGTCCCCTGACGGTGAAAGAGGGCAAGGAATTTCTCAGCCGCCATTTCCTGCCTTACGGAGAACCGGAAGCACCTGCCCAATCTATCACGGATGAGCGTCCGGTGATACTGGAGGCCAAGGAGGCCTGGTTCCGCTACCAGCGGGATCTGCCGGACGTGCTGCGTGGCGTAAGCCTCCAGGTGCGGCAGGGCGAGATCTTTGCCATCCTGGGCGGCAACGGCAGCGGCAAGACCACCTTGCTGCACCTGCTGGCAGGTCCCCGGGAGCCCTATCGGGGCAAAGTGCTGGTGGAAGGGCAGAAGACACGTTCCTTTGCCAAGGGCAGCCTCTATCGCCGCCGCCTGGCGCTGCTGCCCCAGGATCCGCAGACGGTGTTTCTGAAGAAAACGGTGCGGGAAGACCTGCGGGAGATCACCCGACTGATGGGTACACCGGAGAGCGAGCTGGAGGCTATGGCGGAGAAACTGGGTATTCATGGCCTGCTGGACCGCCATCCCTATGACCTCAGCGGCGGTGAGCAACAGAAAGCGGCTCTGGCCAAGGTTTTGCTGCTGCAGCCCCGGATCCTGTTGCTGGATGAGCCTACCAAGGGCATCGACCCCGGCGCCAAGGAACAGCTGGCCCGGATCCTGCTGGAGCTGCAGCAGGAGGGGCTCACCACCGTGCTGGTGACCCACGATGTGGAATTTGCTGCTCTGTCCGCCAGCCGGTGCGCCCTGTTTTTCGATGGGGAAGTGGTATCCCAGGATGCCCCTGCGGCCTTCTTTGCACAGAATCACTTCTATACCACGGCGGCCAGCCGTATGGCCCGGCACCTGTATCCCCAGGCGGTGACCTGCCATCAGGTGTCCCAGCTGTGCCGCAGCCATCCCAAAAAGAGAGAGGAGGCCACGGCATGACCTGTTCTTCCTGGAAACGCTTTTTGGTACCGGCGGCGGTTGCGGCGGTGGTGCTGGCGGGAGCGCTGCTGTTTCCCCAGCAGTACTACGCCTGGATCTCCATGGCGGCGGCGGTGATCGCCTGCCTGCCGCTGCTGGTGCGCTTCGAGCGGCGCTCCCCGGCGGCAGGGGAACTGACAGTGCTGGCGGTACTGGTGGCCATTTCCTCCGCCGGGCGCTTTGCCTTTGCCTGGATCCCGGCCTTCAAACCGGTGACAGCGGTGACGGTACTTTCCGCCATGTATCTGGGGCCGGAATCCGGCTTCATCGTGGGGGCGCTTTCTGCTCTGGTGTCCAATTTTTATTTCGGCCAGGGCCCTTGGACTCCTTTCCAGATGTTTGCCTGGGGCTTCCTGGGCTTTCTGGCGGGACTCCTTAGCCGCCCGCTGCAGAAAAGTAAGGCCTGGCTGTGCCTTTACGGCATATGGGCGGGGCTTCTATACTCCCTGATCATGGATGTATGGACTACCCTGTGGGCCGACGGTACCTTTGTGCTGGGCCGCTATCTGGCCGCCTGCGCATCGGCTTTGCCTTTTACAGTGATGTACGCCGCATCCAATGTGGTCTTTCTGCTGATCCTTGGCGGACCGGTAGGGGAGAAGCTGCAGCGCATCAAGGAAAAATATGGACTGTTTCAGAATCAAGCATAAAAAGAGGGAGCCATTGGCTCCCTCTTTTGTCATTCCCCCTGCAGGAGATGGAATCGGTTCTTGTGAAAGGTCAGGATGCCCTCCCGCTGCATCTTGCCCAGCTCCTTGGACAGGGCGCTGCGCTCTACATGGAGATAATCCGCCAGCTGCTGACGGTCAAAGGGTATGGTGAATTCCCGGCTGCCCTTTTGCACCGCCTGATGGGAGAGATAGTGCATCACCCGGCTGCGGATGTGCCGGTGGGAGATGCAGAACATCCGCCCGGACCAGGCCAGATTTTTCTCCGCCGTCATCTTCAGGAGATTGGAGAGCAGACGGCTGTACCATTCCCGCCGACTGTACTGCTGCTCCAGGGCATCCAGATCCAGAAAGAGTATTGTGCTGTCCTCGGCAGCTGCTACATCCACCGTGATGGGCCGGCGGCATACGGCGAAGGATTCGGCAAAGACCTGCCCCGGCGCCAGAGCGTGGAGGATCCGGCGGTTGCCCCAGAGATCGGTGCTTTCAATCAGGATTTTTCCCGCCAGCAGGATCCCCAGCTGATGGATAGGCGTCCCGGCGGTGAACAGGAAGCTTCCCTTGCTGAAGGCGGCTTTCCGGGTACAGCGCTCCAGTTCCCGGCAGTCTGCCGCCGACAGCCCGGCAAAAATGGGATTGCGTGTCCATTCCATAAAAATCCTCCAATTTCGTGGTTATAACCACATACATATCGGGGACATTGTACTATACTTGCCACAACAACGCAAGGAGGAACGATACGATGCTGCGTAAGATCATTCGAATCGATGAAGAAAAGTGCAATGGCTGCGGGGCCTGTGCCCAGGCCTGCCATGAGGGAGCCATCGGCATGATAGATGGTAAGGCCCGGCTGCTGCGGGAGGACTACTGCGATGGACTGGGGGATTGCCTGCCGGCCTGTCCTACCGGCGCCATCACCTTTGAGGAGCGGGAGGCCGCTGCATACGATCATGAAGCTGTGCAGGTCCATCTGGCACAGCGCCAGGGCGGCTGTCCCGGTGCCACCAGCCGTCCGCTGCAGCGTCAGGAGGAGCCCGCTGCACCCCGGAGCGGCGGTGTGTCCCGACTGGGCCAGTGGCCCTGTCAGATCAAGCTGGCTCCGGTGAAGGCTCCCTATTTCCAGGATGCCAAGCTGCTCATCGCCGCCGACTGCACCGCCTATGCTTATGCCAATTTCCACGAGGAGTTCATGCGGGGCAAGATCACGCTGGTGGGCTGTCCCAAGCTGGACAGTGTGGATTATAGCGAAAAGCTGACGGCGATCCTTCAGGAAAATGAGATCCGCAGCCTTACTGTGGTGCGCATGGAAGTTCCCTGCTGCGGCGGATTGGAGATGGCAGTGCGCAAGGCACTGCAGCAGAGCGGGAAGATGATCCCCTGGCAGGTGGTGACGCTTTCCGTGGACGGCCGGATTTTGGATTGATGGCGTATAACCGCCTTTGGGTGCGGAAAAATAAAGCAGACGCCAAAAAGACGTCACAGGAAAGGAGCAAAAATCATGACTGTAATCGTAGATGAAAATGTATGTATCGGCTGCGGAATGTGCTGCCAGATCTGTCCTGAGGTATTTGCCATGAACGATCAGGGCAAGGCTGAGGTATACCGGTATGACGACAGTGCGGATCACGCCGCCGCCCAGGAGGCGCTGGACTCCTGCCCGGTGACCGCCATCGGCTGGCAGGGCTGACCCCTCTTGCCTTTTTCCCTTCAAAGCGTATAATGGAGGGCATCAAGGCAATGAGGTGAAGCCATGACTTGCTATATTTTCGGCGCAGGCGATTTTACGGCCCCGGATATCCCTCCGGCACCAGAGGACTATGTCATCGCCGCCGATGCCGGTTGGCTGGCCTGCCGCCGGGCAGGGATTCAGCCGGACCTGCTGTTGGGAGATTTTGATTCCCTGGGTCAGGTGCCGGACTTTCCCAACGTGGAGCGGGTGCCGGTGGAAAAAGACGATACCGACGTGATGCTGGCGGTGAAGAAGGGCTTGGAACGTGGCTGCCGCCTGTTCCGGATCTACGGTGGTATGGGAGGCAGCCGTACCGACCATACCATCGCCAATCTCCAGACCCTGGCCTACCTGGCCCGTCACGGTGCCCAGGGCTGGCTGTACGGGCCGGGAGAGACATATACCGCCATCTGTAATGGCTCGTTGACCTTACCGGCCCGGGAGGAGGGCATCGTTTCGGTGTTCTGCATGGGACCGGATGCCCGGGACGTCACCATACAGGGAGCCCAGTATCCTCTGTCCAACGGTGTGCTGACGGCGGATTTTCCCCTGGGGGTCAGCAACCATTTCCAGGGCCGCCCCATTACCATCCAGGTGGGGGAAGGCCTGCTGCTGATCGGTATCCACGAATAAAAACGGGAGCCTTTGAGAAAAGGCTCCCGTTTTTATGTACAGATATGCAAATTACAAAAACAACGACACGGCACAGTATACCAGCAGCAGGGCCAGGATGGTATTGGTGATTTTGGCATATCGGGAGAACAGCAGCTTGAAAACAGAACCGAAAAGCGCCCAGCATACGGTAAATACAAAACCGATAAACGCCAGCAGCAGCGCAAATAAGATCAGTATATCCCATTGCCCTTGGTAGAAAAGCAGGATGTATGCCTCCATGGATACGATGCAGTATATGTAGATTTTGGGATTGATGAATTGGAGAGCGAGTCCTGCTAAAAATCCCATCCGGGAATGATTTTCCTCAATAACAGAGGAACTCCGGAACGTGTTCCAGGCCAGATAGAGCATGTATGCGGCTCCCACGATCAGCATGGGCGTTTTGACCTTGGGGAGCAGCGCGGACAGGGAGTTGCAGAAAAAGGTGCACAGCAGCATCACCGCCGAAAATCCTACCCAGATCCCCAGATTGAAGGGTACGGATTTTCTGAATCCCAGCCTGCCTGCATTGGACATGGACATGATGTTGTTGGGCCCCGGCGTGGCGGCAGTGATCACGGCATAAGAGAGAAAGTGGATCCAACTGAACATATTGACCTCCCTGCCTGCGGATGCTATAGTTTTACAAAATAGCCCACATGAAACATTTCCTTTATATTATAACGAAAGTACAATATAATGTCAATAGGAGGGGAGAGTATGGAACTGCAGAAGGCGATTGCGCAGAACGCCAGGGAAATCCGGGAGAAAAAGAAGCTGACGTTGGACGCAGCCGCACGGCAGACCGGGGTATCCCGCAGCATGCTTGCCCAGATCGAAAAAGGGGATGTGAACCCCACCATTTCCGTTCTGTGGAAGATCGCCAACGGATATAAGGTGTCGTTCACATCCCTGATGGATGGTCATGGGGAGGATACGCTGCTCATTCGCAGCGATGAGGTGACGGCGCTGCAGGAAGACGGCGGAAAGTACTGCAACTATCCGGCTTTTCCGTTTCGGGAGGACAGGCTGTTTGAAACCTACCGCATTGAGATCCAGCCGGAAGGATTTCTGTCCGCCCAACCGCACATGCCTGGAACGGAAGAGTATATCACGGTTTTTGCCGGCAGTGTGGAGATCTGTGTCCAGGGAAATTCCTATTGCCTCGGCATGGGAGATTCCCTACGGTTTAAGGCGGATACGGAGCACAGCTATCGCAATGTGGGCCAGGATACGGTGCAGCTGAGCATGCTCATCTATTATGCGGCTGAATAGTGCCGGGGAAACTCAGTTCTGAAAGCGCTGGCAGAATGCTGTGAATGCTTTTTGCAGTGCCGCCAGATCCTGGGGCGGATAGACAAAATGTCCGGATTGGGGCAGCGTCAGCAGCTGTACGTGATCCAAGCCCTGAAGATAGCGGCAGGACCGGGCGGAAACCAGCTCATCCCGTCCGGACTGCACCGCTACGCAGGGGATACACAGCTGCCGGATCTCCTGCCGGGCCTCCCGGGCCTGGCGAAACAGCTCCATGTACCGGGGTACCCAGCCAAGATATTGCCATAGCTGCCGGGTGGTGCGGATGCTGGTGGCAGCCAGCACTTGCTGCAAAGCGGGGGAGGAGGATTGGGGAACCAGAGCGGCTTGCAGACTCCGCAGTGCAGCGGAGGGGTGCAGACGCGGCTGCAGAGGGACCGCCATCAGGAAGAGCCCGTCGATGGGTGTGGCGGGATGCAGGGTCTGATGGATGGCCAGCAGCGATCCCATGGAATGCCCTACCAGAAGGATTCGCTGATGCGTTTTTGCCAGAGCTGACACCCGGCGGTGCACATAGACCTTCCATTGATTCATAGAGGATCGGGCAAAGTCCCGGACGGAACCACCGTGTCCCGGCAGCAGCAGATTATCCACAGACCAGTTCCGGGGGATCAGGGGCAGCAGGGACGCAAATTGATCGGGGGTGCCCAGAATCCCGTGGATCAGTACCACGGCGGTATCGGCGCCGTCAAGGATCCGCATGAGGGGTGTATGTGCCATAAAATGCCCTCCATTGCCTTTATGTGAGCATCATAGCATGGGGCGTTTTGCGGTGTCAATTCCGCCTTCCGGGAGGTGGAAAAATTTTTGCGGAAAAAGTCGAAAAAAGAGTTGACAAGGAGCGCGGAGCGTGGTATTCTAACCAAGCTGTCTGCGAGAGCAGCGTTGCCAAGTGCCTGAAAAAAGTCGACTGAAAATGGAAAAAATAAGTTGACAAGATGGAAGACAT
>CALWXA010000088.1 GCA_944385395.1 uncultured Oscillospiraceae bacterium
AAACGCAACGTATTGAAAAAATATTTTAATCGTAATGAAATGATTCGCAAGTAAATTTTGACACTTCAAACAAAAATATTTCATAATTTCGAAAAAAACTATTGACATTTATGGCGAGCATGAATAAAATACAAGAAAAGAAAACAGATTGAAACTAAACAATAGCGCTCTGTTTCTCTTTTGCGTTTACTTGCAAAAACTGACTATTAAGAAAGGAATGCGAACATGAAAAAAAGACTTGCTCTGTTTTTGGCTTTCACCATGGTGATTTCGCTCTTCGTAACTGGCTGCGGCAATCAGCCAAAAGAAGGAGAGGGCACGGGCGACGGAGGAACGCTGGTGCTGTATGCATCCACTCCTGAAGAATTCCTGTCTGTGCTGGTTAGTGAGTTTGAAGCAGCAACCGGTGTAAAGGTTGAAGTAGTTTCTGCCGGTACGGGCGAACTTTACAACCGCATTGAGGCCGAGAAGGACAATCCCCTTGGCGATGTTATGATCGGCGGCATGGTATCCTCCGGCTTTATCCCCAACGGTGATCTGTGGGAAGAGTATGTTTCCCCCAACGATGCTCAGCTGCCGGAAGAGTATCGCAATACCGTCGGCAATGTCACCGGCTTCAGCCTGGTACCCAGTGCACTGATGATCAACACCGATGTGGCCGGCGACATTGAGATCAACGGTTACGAGGATCTGCTGAATCCCGAGCTGAAGGGCAAGATCGTCATGCCTGACCCCACCGCTACCTCCTCCGGCTGGGAGCAGCTGGTGAACATCTGCTATGCCATGGGCGGCGGCGATACGGATAAGGCCTGGGAGTTTATGGATAAGCTGCTTCAGAACATCGACGGCAAGGTGCTGACTTCCTCCAGCGCTGTACATAAGGGTGTTGCTGATGGCGAATACGCAGTGGGCCTGATTGCCGAGAGTATGGCAGATACCTACATTTTGCAGGGTATGGACAACATTACCAAGCAGTTCATGGAAGAGGGCGTTGTGGTGAACGTGGATGGTGTGGCCATCATCAAGGGCGCCAAGAACATGGATAACGCCAAGAAGTTCATCGACTTCATCATCAGCCAGGAGTTCCAGCAGAAGATGGTGGAGATCTCCCCTCCCAGACGTCCCGTCCGCACGGATGTGACCATTCCTGAGAACAGCAGCATGTCCCCCAGCTCTGAGATCAACCAGATCCAGGTGGACTACGACTACATTGCCGAGAACAAGACCGCCATGCAGGCGAAGTTCCAGGATATTTCCATCAATTACATGCAGTAACTGCTTCCGGCTGATAGAAGCAAAAGAGAGAGCGCCATTAGGGCGAGTGCCGCCTAATCCTTTAGGCGGCACTCGCCAGTTTAGACGGACAGGAGTTGACATTAGAATGGGAACTGAAATCAGAATCGCAGAAGTAACCAAAAAATACGGGGACAAGACCATCATTCCGAATTTGAGCTTGACCATCCGCAGCGGAGAATTTTTCACCCTTCTTGGCCCTTCTGGCTGCGGCAAGACCACGCTGCTGCGCATGATTGCAGGCTTCAATACCATTGAGGCCGGCTCCATTTACTTTGACGATAAGTCAATCAATGCGATCCCCCCTTATTTGCGCAATATCGGAATGGTGTTTCAAAGCTACGCCATTTTCCCCCACATGAGTGTTCGGAAGAATGTGGAGTATGGACTGCGGCAGCGGAAGCTGGATAAAAAGACCATCCGGGAGTGGTCTGACAGCATCATGGAGACCGTGAAAATCACGGAGTATGCAGACCGTTCACCCAACCAGCTGTCCGGCGGCCAGCAGCAGCGCGTGGCCCTGGCCAGAGCCATCGTCATTCGACCCACGGTCCTTTTGATGGATGAACCGCTTTCCAACCTGGACGCAAAGCTGCGTATTGAAATGCGCAGTGCCATCCACGACGTGCAGAAGGAAGTGGGCATCACCACCGTGTACGTCACCCACGACCAGGAAGAGGCACTGGCCATCTCGGACCGGATTGCGGTGATGAACCAGGGTGAGATCCAGCAGGTTGGTACGCCGGTGGAGCTGTATCATCGACCGGCCAATACCTTTGTGGCCACCTTCGTGGGTACCTCTACGGTTTTCGATGCAGTCTTCCAAGGGAACGATGGGGATGCCTTTGTGGTGATCGATGGACAGCTGCGTGTCAAGGTGGATCATTTGCGCAGCGGGATTGCCGATAGTGAAGCCCTGAAGGTCAGCGTACGTCCGGAAGAGTTTATTCCCGTAAGAGATCCCCAGCAGACCAACGTGCTGAAGGGCGTTGTAAAATCCTGTGTTTTCCTGGGCAAATATCTGAACTACGAGGTGCAGCTCACAAGTGGCCGGATGATTGAAATGAGCCAGCCTGCCAGCGGAATTCGGGATTACTTCAAGGAGGGAGAAGAGATTGCGCTGACAGTGGATTGTGAGCGCATCAATGTGTTTGACGGAGCCGGAAGTGTCAATCTCATCAGAGAGGAGGGATAAAGATGCGGATGCGTAAGCAATGGGACAGCTGGATGGTGATCGGAATTGCGATTTTCGTGCTGACCCTGCTGTTTCTGATTGTGCCGCTGGGAACGCTGTTCATCAGTGCTTTCAAGGATCCCTCCACCGGCACATTTTCCCTGACCAACTTTGCCCGCTTTTTCTCCAAACCGTACTATTACAATTCCATGCTTAACTCCATTAAGGTAACGGTAACCGTAACGGTGTTGTGCGTGGTAATTGGAGTCCCCATGGCCTACCTGATGACCACCTGCAAAATCCGGGGAAAAACCTTTTTGCAGCTGATGATCATTATCTCCATGATGAGCCCGTCCTTTATCGGCGCTTATTCCTGGATCCTGCTGCTTGGCCGCAATGGATTTATTACCAACCTGGTCCGGGATTTGTTCGGCTTTGAAATGGGTACGATCTATGGTTTCGGCGGCATCGTGCTGGCCTTTACCATGAAGCTGTATCCGTACATCTATATGTATGTATCCGGGGCGCTGAGCAAGCTGGACTCCTCTCTCACAGAAGCGGCGGAGAACCTGGGCTGCTCGCCGGTGAAGAAAGTGTTCTCCGTGGTGATCCCCCTGATCTTCCCTACGGTGATGGCTGGTGTCCTGATGGTATTTACCAATGCCTTTTCTGACTTCGGAACACCCATGATGATTGGCGAGGGCTACCGCACGCTGCCGGTCCTGGTGTATACGGAGTATGTGGGCGAGGTAGGCGGTACGGCCAATTTTGCCTCTGCCATCAGTATGATCATGGTGATCATCACCATTACTCTCTTCCTGGTCCAGACCAGGATCGTAGATAAAAAATCCTATGAGATGAGTTTCCTCCGTCCGCTGGAACCCCAAAAAGTCAGCCTGGGCAAGAGCTTTTTGATCTATGTTTTCCTGTACGGCGTTACCATTGTGTCCATGCTGCCCAATCTGACCATCGTTGTCTCGTCCTTCCGCAACAGCAGCGGGCCGGTGTATAAGGAGGGTTGGTCCTTTAACAACTACATCAATGCATTTGAAAAAGCGGGGAATTCCATTCTCAACACCTATAAATTCGCACTGATTGCCATTTTGATCATTATGGTGCTTGGTATGGCGATCGCTTATATTTCTGTGCGCAAAAAGAGCGTTCTCTCCCGCTTCCTGGATACCGTGGTTATGTTCCCGCTGATCATTTCCGGAACCATCATGGGCATTATGCTGCTGCTGACGTTTAATGCAAAGCCCCTGATGCTGGGCGGTACCGCCACCATCCTCATCATCGCTTTTGTGATCCGGCGTATACCCTACACGGTTCGCAGCAGCTCCGCCATTTTGCGGCAAATGAACCCGGTCATGGAAGAAGCGTCCATCAGCCTGGGCTATACCCCCATGCGGACCTTCTGGAAGGTAACCTGCCCGCTGATGCTCTCCGGTGTGTTCTCGGGGTTGATTCTCAGCTGGATCACAATTATTCAGGAGCTGAGTGCATCGGTGATTCTCTATACCGGCAGCACCGCTACCATGAGCGTTCAGGTATACACCGAAGTTTCCAGAAACAATTATGGCATCGCATCCGCAATGGCATCGATCCTGACAGTGACCGTGGTTTTGTCCGTATTGATCTTTTTCAGACTGTCGGGCAAGAAAGAAATTTCTCTGTAGGAGATTGGATGCATGAAAGTATTGTGTGTAACGCTGAATCCATGTATCGACCGCATTGAGTGGTACCGGCAATCCGGCGGTGAACCCACACGGATTTGCCATTATATTGGCGGAAAAGGCGTGAATGTTGCCAGAATGCTCCAGGGCGCCGGGATTGACAGCTGTTCCCTAAGCATTTCCGGCGGTAATGCGGACTTTGTAAAGCGGCTTTGCGACCGGGAAGCGTTCCGAAGCGTATTGGTCCCCACACAGGAGCCGGTGCGCATCATGACCATGATCGTCAATGGCCCGGAACACCGGATTTACCAGGTGTGCAATTCCGTTAATCGCATCACACAAAGGGAATTGGAGCAGCTAATCGATAAGTACCATGCGCTGTTGGAGGAAGATCCTTCCTGGGTGATCTTCAGCGGCGGCGTGGCGGAAGGGGCCGAAGAAGCGCTGCCCCGGATGGTATCCGCCGCAAAGGCAAAAGGCTGCAAGGTGTTCCTGGACAGCTATGGTCTGCCCTTCCAGAATGCGCTCTCAAGCCACCCGGACTATATCAAGCCCAATCTTGACGAGCTGAGGCAGACGGTAGGAGAGCTGCCCAAGGGCGGCGAAATAGAGGCGGTGGGCCGACTGATGCAGTATGGCGCCCGAAATGCGTTCCTCACGCTGGGGGAAGCTGGCTCGTATCTCATCACGCCGGAGCGTACCCTGTGGCACCCGGGCTTTGCTGTTCATACGGTCAGCCCCATTGGCAGCGGTGACAGCTTCACAGCCTTTTTCGTTTACGGCATGGTGATGGGCTGTTCTCTGGAAGAGAGCTTTGCCATGGCAAATGCCGCAGGAGCCGTCAATGCCATGCATGTGAAAAGCGGTCAGGTAACGCTGAAAAGCGTGCGCCGCCTGCTGGCCAAAGGAAAACCGCGGGCAGAAAGGACGGGCACGGAAGATGCATGAGGAGCCGAGAGAGCGTCGTGTGCTGCTGCTGGTAGCGGCGCCTCCGGCCTCTGGAAAGACCTTTATTGGCAAGAAGATTGCCCAGGAATTCGGCGATTGTGTCTACCTGGATCTGGACAGTCTGAATGTCCTGTCCCGGCGGGTTTGCGATGCGGCCGGCTGTCCATTTGACAAGGATGCAAGCTTTTTCCGGGAGTTTGTACGGGATGATGAATACCGCGCGCTGTTTGCGTTTGCCTTTGAGGCGCTGGATTTTTGCCGCCTGGTAATCATAAGCGCCCCGCTGACCCGGGAGATCCGGGACGCGGAGAGATTTTCAAAAGTGGTATCACAGGCAGCAAAGCACGGGGCAGATGTGATCCCGGTTTGGGTGCTGGCAGATCCGTCTGCCTGCGCAGGCAATATGCTGGCGCGCAATGAGGCCCGGGATCAGCACAAACGCCAGGATCTGGAAGCCTATCTGAGCCGTGTGGATTTCACCCGTCCCGCCCTGATTTCTCCGCACTGGCAGGTGGATAACCGTTCCAAGACGAGCTGGCAGGCAGATGTGAGGCGTATCGTCATGGAAATAAAAGCTCGTCTCGCAGAGGCGGACGACCAAAGGGAGGCGCAGGGATGATCGGTACCATCACCTTGAATCCGTGTATTGACAAGACCCTGGTGATCGAAAAATTCCACTATGGCGGAATGAATCGGGTACTCAGCAAGCGGGAGGACGTGTCCGGAAAAGGGATCAACGTCGCCGTAGCGCTTACAAATCTGGGTGTCCCGGTCCGGACCCTGGGGATTCGCTACTCCGGGGGCGAGGCATACCTGCAGGAGAGTCTGCTGAAGCTGGGGATCACCTATGAGTCGGTACTGGCCCAAGGCTATCTTCGGGAGAATGTGAAGGTGCTGGATACAGCCAGCGGCATCACCACTGAGCTGAACCAGAAAGGCGCTCCGCTTTCCCGGGATAAGCTGCGGGAGTTCGACCTGCTTCTGGACCGTGTTTTGCCGGAGCTGAGCATTCTGGTGATCACAGGCAGCGTTCCGCCGGGGGTAGACACAGGGTACTACGCTGAAATCATTGACCGGGCCAACCGACTGGGGGTTAAGACCATTTTGGACGCAGAGGGAGAGCTTCTGCGGAAAGGAATGGCGGCGCGGCCCACGGTGGTCAAGCCAAATCTCTACGAACTGGAGACGGCCTTTGGCGTATCGCTGTCCGGGTTGGAGGATGCCCGGGAGATTTGCCAAAAGATCACCGATTCCGGTGTCGGCGTGGTATGCCTTTCCGCCGGCAAGGAGGGGGCTCTCATTACGGATGGAACGGAAAGCTACCTATGTCGTCCCACACCTATGGAAGTGAAAAGCACCCAGGGAGCAGGCGACAGCATGGTAGCAGGGATCTGCATGGCCATGGAGCGTGGAAGGCCCCTTGCCGATCTTTTGCGCTACGGTGTTTCGGCAGCCCAGGGTTCGCTGCGTTTGGAAGGCACACAACTGTGCAGAAAAGAAGATTTTGAACGGTTCAAACAGCTGATAAAATTAGAAAAGAGGAGATAAAAAATGAGTTTGGTAACATTGAAGGAAATTTTGGCAGGAACGAGAGAGGGCCACTATGCCGTAGGCGCATTCAATTTCAACGGCTATGAGGACGCACAGGGCATCGTGGAAGGCGCCGTGGAAAAGAATTCCCCGGTAATTCTGATGGCCTCCAGCAGTGCGGTGAAATACATTGGCCTCTATCAGGTGGCGGGCATGGTGTCCGGCATGGCGAAGTCGGTGGATATCCCCATCTGTCTGCACCTGGACCATGCCACCGATGTGGCCATGATCAAAGAGGCCATCCGGGCAGGGTTTACCTCTGTGATGATCGATGCCTCTGCCCTTCCCTATGAAGAAAATATTGACAAGTCCCGTGAGATCGTCAAGTTTGCCTGCCTGTATGGCTGCTCTGTGGAGGCGGAACTGGGCCGGGTAGGCGGCAAGGAGGACAATATTGTGGTGGATGATCCTTCCGCTGCCTTTACAGATCCGGCGGCTGTGCCTCGTTTTGTGGAAGAAACGGGTATTGACGCATTGGCGGTGGCCATTGGCACGGCCCACGGCTTCTACAAGAGCGAACCGAAACTGGACTTTGAGCGTCTCCAGCAGCTGGTGGCGGTGACGGATTGTCCCCTTGTGCTTCATGGCGGCACCGGCGTGCCGGAGGAGGACTTCCGGCGCTGTGTACATACCGGCATGAGTAAAATCAATGTTGGCACGGAGCTGAAGGCCACGTACAGCCATGCGCTGCGCAAAGCGGTGGCAGACAACCCGGAGAGCGTGTTCGATCCCAGAAAGTATGTTGGCCCGGTGAAAGCCGCCTGTGCGGAAGTGGTCAAGGGGAAAATCGACATTTTCGGCAGTGCCGATAAAGCGTGGAGCTGCCGCTGAACGATCTGTCCCATGCTCTCATGAAGTGATCCATAAAGCCTCCAAACTGTCACAGAAACCATGCTCTGTGGGGTTTGGAGGCCTTTTATATCGGAATAACTTGACTTATTTTCACCCGGATGTATAATTTTATTGAAACACTCAGTATATCACGAATCAGAATATAAGAGGGTAAAGCGGATATGTTTGCGGAAGAACGGAAAAAAATTATATGTGAGCTTTTGGAGCGCAACAACTCCATTAAAGTATCTGATTTATGCAAACAATTCAACATCACCGGTGCGGCGGTGCGCAAAGATCTGGATGAATTGCAGAGCCAGCGATTGCTGCGCCGGGTTCACGGCGGAGCGGTGGCATACAATTTGGCTGCGCAGGAGCATAAGATCACACAGCTGGCCACGGAACACATTGAAGAGAAGCGGCAAATCGCGCAAAAGGCATATGAGTATATTGACAGCAATGATACCGTGCTGCTGGATGGCAGCAGTACCGTGCAGGAAATGGTAAAGCTTATCGCCGCCGGTGATAAAACGGGAATCACCGTTCTGACCAATGCGGACAGCGTGGTTCGGCTGCTGGCGGAGAAGAACGATATCACGGTGATCAGACTGGGCGGCAGGATCATCTATCGCCTGGACATTTCCGTAGGGCAGATCACCGAGTCTGCCATCCGCAATCTGCGGGTAGACAAATCCTTCCTGGGTATCAATGGAATCGACGTGGAATATGGCTTCTCCATCCCCAATATGGAAGAAGCGGCGGTAAAACGGGAAATGATCCGCAGCTCCAAGCAGACCTATATGCTGGCGGATCATTCGAAATTCCAGGCCACGTACCTGGCAAAGGTGGCGGATTTAAGCGAGGTGGATTACCTGATCACGGACCGGCGTATTCCGGACTTTGATTATTCTCAGATCGAGGAAAATGCCCAGGTGGTTTTTGCACAAGCCACTTAACACATTCCCGGTGTCATAACAAAAAGGACTTGTTGGCTGTTGATGGCAGACAACAAGTCCTTTTGGCTGTTGGGATTTTCCTCCCCTGCGGGGGGGCGGCAGCGGCGGGGGACGCTGGCTTTTCCCGCCGCTTTTACAGCGCAGCGCTGGTACCGGCGCCGCAGGCTTCAGCCTTGGCCAGGATCACGGCGGCGCTGGCCAGATCCTGCAGGGCGATGCCGGTGGAGTCGAACACGGTGATGTCCTCCGGCGATGTGCGGCCGGCGGCCGCACCGGCGATAACGGCACCCAGTTCCGCCGTCAGCTCCTGGAGGATGCCGCTCTTGCCTGCCAGCTCGCATTCGCCCACACTGAAGCACTGGGCGGCATCGTCACCAAACACCCGTGCCTTGCCCAGAATGGCCGGGGCGATCTCCTGCTTGCCGGACATGTCGGCGCCCACGCAGCTGATGTGGGTGCCGGGCCGTACCCAGTCTGCCTGGATCATGGGGGCCCGGGAGGGTGTGGCGGTGAGGATCACGTCCGCCTGTCCCACTGCCTGCTCCACGTCCTCCGCGGCGGCAAAAGCGGCGGAGGATGCAGCACCGGCGTCTGCCAGCAGCAGCTGCACCTTGGCCTGAATGGCTTCCAGCTTTTCTGCGGCACGGGCGGGATTGTGGGGATTTACCACCGTCACATGGGTGAGACCCGGCAGAGCCAGCAGCGTGGCGGCGATGAGATAGGGGCTCAGCTCGCCGCAGCCCACCATCAGAAGATGGGTGCTGTCAGGCCGGGCCAGATACTTGGCGCCCAGTGCTCCGGCGGCGCCGGTGCGCAGATCCGTGACAGGACCGGCGTTCAGCAATGCCTTGGGGGTACCGGTGGCCAGATCGCAGATGAGGCTGGTGCCGTACAGCGCCGGCAGTCCCTGCTCCGGATTGGCGCCGAACCAGGACACCAGCTTCAGGCCAAAGATGCCCTCGGCGTCCAGATTGCCGGACTTGATGTCCAGATCGGCGTGGCCGGGATCGAATTCATGGAAGACCATAGGCCACACCTGGCCCTGGCCTGTATATTTCTGCAGGTAGGCCTGCTCCACGGCCTCCAAAGCCATGGGCAGGGTGAAGAGCTTTTTGATGTCCGCTCCGCTGATGATCCGAATGTCTGCCATGTCAATTTCCCTCCTGATCCAGAATGGCAAAGTAGTCGTCAATGGCCTTGAGTCCGTCGATGAGAGCCTGCTTGCCGTAGGCGTAGCCGATACGCATGCTCCGGGGCTGCTCGAAGCAGTCGCCGGGGGTGACGAACGCACCGGTGGCGTGATACATATCGTGGCACAGCTTCTCCGACGGGATGTCATAGTCGTAGTACACCAGGGCCGTGGTGCCCGCCAGGGGCTTGGTGTAGTGGACATGGGGCTGCCGCTGTACCCAGGCGTCCAGAATGGCCAGATTCTCCCGTACGATCTTCTGGCTGCGCTGCAGCAGTACGTCCTTGTGCTTCAGGGCGACTCCGGCCAGTGCCTCGTCAAAGAGACCGCAGCTGATGAGGTTGTAGTCCCGGTGGGAGAGCATGGAGGCCAGAGCGGCTTCATCGTGGGTGGCGATCCAGCCCAGCCGCAGGCCCGCCAGGGAGAACACCTTGGACATGCTGCCCAGGGAGATGCCCTTTTCATAGAGGTCGGCAATGGACTCGCTCCACACATCGCTCTGGCTCAGATGGCGGTATACCTCGTCGCAGAGGATGTATGCCCCTACGCTCCGGGCGATGGCCACGATCTCCTCCAGCAGCTCCCGGCTCATCAGGGCGCCGGTGGGGTTGTTGGGGTTATTGATGCAGATCATCTTGGTGTCCGGCGTCACCAGCTGCCGCAGCTCCTGCAGATCCGGCAGATAGTCGTTTTCCTGCTTCAGATGCAGCAGCTGTACATCCGCTCCGTAGGACTCCGGAATGGAGTAGAGCTGCTGATAGGTGGGCATGATGCTCACCACCCGGTCGCCGGGCTCTACCAGGGAGTAGAATACGTGATGGCTGGCGCCGGCAGCGCCGTGGGTGGTGACGATCTCCTCCGGCCGGATGGTGCGGTACAGGCCGCTGACTCCCTCCTTGAATGCCGGTGCACCGAAAATATCACCGTAGGTGAGACGGCGGGCGCAGAAGGCGTCCAGAAACGCCTGTTTGTCCTCCCCGGTAAGGGCGAACAGTTCATCTACACTGATGGAGTCCACGCAAGTCTCGGCAATGTTGTATTTGGCGCCTTCCTCATAGCGGTTCATCCATTCTTCCACAGCAAAGGGTTTGATCTTCACAGCTGTCAGCCTCCTTTTTCCTCCGATCCGCCTAATAAAAATGGCATCCAAAGCCCTGCCTTATAACATACCCAAACGGTATGCCGTACCTACGGCGGGGATTCGGACGCCCTTTGCACCCCCACCCGGTGGTGGGGAAGGTGAATCATTCAGTTGCGTATATCCTACCATACACTTCCCGGTATGTCAAGGGATTTTATGAATAAAAATACCTCCGCATTCAATGCGGAGGTATTTTTTATCAATCGCTGTCCAGCTTCAGCACCGCCATGAAGGCCTCGGTGGGCACCTGGACCGTGCCCAGGCTGCGCATTTTCTTCTTGCCTTCCTTCTGCTTTTCCAGCAGCTTCTTCTTCCGGGTGATGTCGCCGCCGTAGCACTTGGCCAGCACGTCCTTGCGCATGGCCTTCACCGTTTCCCGGGCAATGATCCGGCCGCCGATGGCCGCCTGGATGGGCACCTCAAACAGCTGCCGGGGGATGTTCTCCTTCAGCTTCTCACACAGACGCCGGGCACGGGGATAGGCCTTGTCCTTGTGGGCGATGAAGCTCAGGGCGTCCACTCCGTCGCCGTTGAGCAGCAGATCCACCTTCACCAGCTCGCTGGGCCGGTAGCCGGAGAGCTCATAGTCCAGGGACGCATAGCCCTTGGTGTTGGCCTTGAGGGTATCAAAGAAATCGTAGATGATCTCATTGAGGGGCATCTGATAGTGCAGCTCCACCAGCCGGGTGTCCAGATACTGCATATCCTTGAACTCGCCCCGGCGGTCCTGACACATGGGCATAATGTTGCCCACATATTCCTGGGGCGCAATGATGGACACCTTCACATAGGGTTCCTCGGCGTGCTCAATGTGGTTGGGATCCGGATAATTATGCGGATTATCCACCTTCACCATGGAGCCGTCCTGGAGATACACGTGGTAGATTACCGACGGCAGGGTGGTCACCAGATCCAGATTGAATTCCCGCTCCAGCCGCTCCTGGATTACCTCCATGTGGAGCATGCCCAGAAAACCGCAGCGGAAACCGAAGCCCAGAGCCACGGAGGATTCCGGCTCAAAGGTCAGGGATGCATCGTTGAGCTGTAGCTTTTCCAAGGCGTCCCGGAGATCGGGATACTTGGAGCCGTCCTCGGTATAAATGCCGCAGTACACCATGGACTGGGCGGGCCGGTAGCCCGGCAGGGCCTCGGGGGCGGGCTGCTGGGCGTCGGTGATGGTGTCGCCTACCTGGGTGTCCTTTACATTCTTGATGGAGGCGGTGAAGTAGCCTACCTCACCGGCCTGCAGGGCCTCTGTGGGCTCGTTGCCCAGGGGCTTGAGATAGCCGCACTCCAGCACCGTGTACTGGGCGCCGGTGGCCATCATGCGGATGGTCTGCCCCCGACGCAGGGTACCCTGCTTGATGCGGAAGAGCACCACCACGCCCACATAGGGGTCATACTGGCTGTCGAATACCAGGGCCTGCAGGGGCGCCGCAGGATCTCCGGCAGGAGCCGGTACGTTCTGGACGATATCCTCCAGTACCGCCTGGATGTTGATGCCCTGCTTGGCGCTGATCTCCGGGGCATCCATGGCCGGCAGGCCGATGATGTCCTCTACCTCCTGCTTGGCCCGGAGAGGATCCGCTGCCGGCAGGTCGATCTTGTTGAAAACCGGCAGGATCTCCAGCTCGTGCTCCATGGCCAGATAGGTGTTGGCCAGAGTCTGGGCTTCCACGCCCTGGCTGGCATCTACCACCAACAGCGCACCTTCGCAGGCTGCCAGGGACCGGGATACCTCATAGTTGAAGTCCACGTGGCCCGGTGTGTCGATAAGGTTCAGGGCGTAGGTCTCCCCGTCCTGGGCGTGGTAGAAGATCTGCACCGCCCGGGACTTGATGGTGATGCCCCGCTCCCGTTCCAGATCCATATTGTCCAGCAGCTGGTTCTCCATCTCCCGTTCGGTTACGGCGCCGCACTGCTCCAGCAGCCGGTCGGCCAGGGTGGATTTGCCGTGGTCAATATGGGCGATAATAGAAAAATTTCGGATCTTGCTCTGATCGAACATACGGTCTGTTGCCTCCTTGGTGGAAAAAAGGTTATTCCTGCTCCGTCAGGGCCCGGCACCGCTCATCCACCTGATGGAATACCTGTGCGGCGCTCTGGCTCAGGCCGGGATAGTTGGCGCTGAGGCTCTCAGCGTCCAGGGGCGGGAAAGAGAGCTCCTGATCCGCCGCAGCGTCCAGGGCCCGGAGATACCGCAGCTTGCTGACCTCCATGGCGGCAGCGGCGGCTCCGGCGTCAAAAGCGCCGTTGTCTGTGGAGAAATATTCCTCATTGGCCCCGCTGCGGCGGTATAGTGCCCGGTAGAGCTGATACAGCCCTGCACCCAGGTAATCGCCTGCGGCCCCTATGGCCTCCCGGCTGCCCAACTTTCCCAGGGCATCAAACAGCAGGCTGGTGGTATTCACCGCCAGCTTTTTCTGCAGCATGGCCAGCACGCTGCCCTTCAGCGTTCCCTTTTCGTTGCTGGAATCGTACAGCCCGTCGGCATCGATCATGGCGCCGTCCCGGCTGAGGGTGCGTCCCAGCAGATAGTCCGCCGATACATGATAATAGCCGCAGGCCCGTACCACAAAGGCCAGCCCCGGCTCCCGGATCCCATTTTCATAGTGGCTCAGCAGCGCCTGGCTGATGCCCAGCTGCTTGGCCGCTTCCCGTTGGGATACCCCTTTTTCCTGCCGCAAAAGGCTCAGTGTGCGGGAAAAATCTGTTGCCATGTCCTCACCCAATCTCTCTTCTTCTCTATTACAGGAAGTAGATTATACAACATTTTATACCCATTGTAAATGATTTTTTTCGTCCCAGCGGTTTCAGACAGCGTGTACCATATGTTGTGTTTTTCAGAAAAACAGACACAATTTCCACCTGCAGGAAAAAATATTTACATTTTCCAAGCAAAAATTATCTTATCTTGCCTTGACGAACGGAAGAAAAAAATGTATGATACCGTTTGTAACGAATTTGTAACCATTAGGCAGGAATCCATGGTATGAAAAACCTTTTCAAAAAAGAAGAGATCACGCCTCAGGAGCGCAGAAACATCTGGCAGAGCTGGATGCAGAATCTGAAGGACTGGGTGTGGTATTGCAAAGAGAATCCCCACTGGTATGATATCAATATTCAGGCCGCTGCCAAACAGTGGGTGATCCGTCCCCTGGGCCGCCTGGGTCAGCACTTGCGGGAACTGCGGGAAGAGCGTGCCCAGCGGAAGCTGCCGGAGACGGAGAGTTCTGTGGGGCAGCTGATGCTGTTTTTCTGGGGCAGCATGCCCCGGTTGGGCAATGGCATCCGGGAAACGTTTCTGCATCATCGCCGGAAAGCCATCCATAGTGATGGGCGCAGGCGCTTTTTCTTTGAACATCTGCAGATCCATCCGGCGGCTTTTCTGGGCGGTGCATTGGGTGTAGCCCTGATAGCGGTGCTGATGTCCCTGTATACCCTGGGTGTCACCGCCCGGTATGACGGTGTGGAACTGGGAACCGTCAGCAGCAACAGCGCTGTGAAGACGGCGGTGACCCAGGTAGAGGAGATCACCCGCCAGACCCTCAGTGATACGGACTATACGGTGGACTCGCAGCTTCTGGAGCTGAAAACCAGCGTGGTGCCCCGCTCTCAGCTGAGCAGCACCCAGCAGCTGGAGGAGAACCTTTCGGACCAGCTGGGTCTGGTGGAATATGCCTATGCCCTGTATGTGAACGATGAACTGGTGGCTGCCACCACCTTCTCCGGTGCTCTGGAGGAGCTGCTGGAGCAGCTGCAGGCGGGTTACCATACGGCCCGAACGGTAGAGTGCCGCTTTGTGGAGGATGTGGAGATCCGTCAGGAGTATGTGGACCGTTCCTATGTGATGAACCTGGGCAACATTGCCGAGATCCTCTATGCCACCAAGTCCGGCGAGGTGACCTATACCGTCAAGTCCGGCGACACCCTGTACGATATCGCCATCGCGCATGATATCTCTCTCAGCGACCTTTTGTCCATGAACCCCGGCTATTCTTCTTCCGGACTCCATCCCGGCGATATCCTCACCATCAGCAACGCTGTGCCCTACCTGACGGTGGTGAATGTGGAGCGGCAGAGCTATGTCCAGGACGTGCCCTACTCCATCACCTATGAGGACGATCCCACTATGTATCAGGGCGATTACGAGGTGCTGTCCAAGGGCGTCAACGGTAAGGCAGATATCACCGCCAACGTTACATACGTCAACGGTGAGGAAACCGACCGGGAGATCGTGGCCTCCGTTACCTTGCAGCAGCCGGTGACAGAGGTCCAGGCCCGGGGCACCAAGGTGCGTCCCACCTGGTTCCCCACCGGCAGCTTCCGCTGGCCCTGCAGCGGTATCATCACCGACTACTTCGGCTACCGGGATACCGGTATTCCCGGCGCTACCACGTATCATACCGCCATCGACATTGCCAACTATTACGGCGCCCCCATCTATGCGGCTGACGGCGGTACTGTTACCTACGCCGGATGGATGAGCAGCCTGGGTTACTGTGTCATCATCAATCACGGCAACGGTTATGAGACCTGGTACGGCCACTGCAACAGCCTGTATGTTTCCGTAGGCGACCATGTCTATAAGGGCGAACAGATCGCCGCCATGGGCTCCACCGGTGTGTCCAGCGGCCCCCACTGCCATTTCAGCATCAAGCGAAACGGCACCTGGGTGAATCCTCTGAACTACCTGCCTTAAACGAAACGAAATCGAGGGAAAAACGGCCCTGATCCTTTATGGATCAGGGCCGTTTTGCTGTGCATAGGGCCTACAACCATTGCTGTACGGCCAAAATCACGCCGTAGATCACACTGGCCACGGTACCGAATACGATCACGGGTCCTGCTACCACGAACATCCGGGCAGCCATACCGGTGACGATGCCCTCCGCCCGGAAGTCCAGGGCCGGAGACGCTACGGCATTGGCGAAGCCGGTGATGGGTACCAGGGTGCCGGCCCCGGCAAAGCGCCCCAGCTTGTTGTAGAGATTCAAAGCCGTCAGCAGTACCGACAGGAAGATCAGGGAAACCGAGGTGGCGGTAGCCGTATCTGCCTGTCCAAGACCCAGGGAGCGCCAGCCGTCGCTGATGAGCTGGCCCAGCAGGCAGATGCAGCCTCCGGATAGAAAAGCCCGCAGCGTATCCTGCACGATGGGCGACTTGGCCTGTTTCTGGGCAACATATGCCTGATATTCCTGAGGCGTCATGTCCATGGCGTGTCACATCCTTTCGCCTATAGTCTTTCCACAGCGCGGAAAATCATACCTGCTTGCCAAAGCAGCCGGAAAACGATATACTGATATCAAAAAACGGGAGGTGTTTCGTGTGGCGGAGATGATCCATCCCTTCGGGCGTAAAGCCCACTCTCTGGCGGTGATCGACCCGGATAAATGTACCGGCTGCGGTTACTGCGCTATGTTCTGCGTGGTGGAGTGCATCTATCAGCAGCCTGACGGACTCTATTGGGTGGACCCGGAGCGGTGCATTGGCTGCCGGTCCTGCAAAGTCAACTGCTTCAACGAGGCCGTCACCATCCTGCCGCCCAAACAGGAGGCGTAAATGAAAGCCAAAACCATCCGGCCGCTGGGGCTGTATCTCCATATTCCCTTTTGCAAATCCAAATGTGCATACTGTGATTTTTATTCCCTGTCCGGCCGGGAGGAGGAGATGGACCTCTATGTCCAGCGTCTTTGCGCCCACCTGACGGAGACGGCGCCTATGGCCGCCGGGCACACGGTGGATACCGTGTATTTTGGGGGCGGTACCCCCAGCTATCTGGGCGCCAAGCGCCTGCAGCAGCTGCTGCAGACGGTGAAAAAGCACTATCATGTGGATAAAAACGCCGAGATCACCCTGGAAGCAAACCCCGACAGCCTGCCGGACTGGAAGGAGCTGCGGGCTTTGCGGCGCCTGGGACTCAGCCGGATCTCGCTGGGTGCCCAGTCCTCGGACGACGCTGTGCTGGCCGCCCTGGGCCGTATCCATACCTGGCAGCAGGTGGCACAGGCGGCGGAAACGGTGCGCCGTGCCGGTATCAAGCAGTTGAGCCTGGACCTCATCTATGGCCTGCCGGACCAGACCATGGAACAGTGGCAAAAGACTCTCTCCGACGCCGTGGCCCTGTCCCCCGACCACCTCTCCTGCTACGGACTGAAGCTGGAGGAAGGCACGCCCCTGTGGCAGCGCCGGGATACTCTGTCCCTGCCGGCAGATGATCTGCAGGCGGAGATGTACCTCTATACCGTCTCCTTTTTGGCCCAGCAGGGGTATGAGCAGTATGAGATTTCCAATTTCGCCCGTCCCGGCTGTGCCTCCCGGCATAACCTGAAATACTGGACACTGGGGGAATATGCCGGCTTCGGACCCGGAGCCTATTCCGACTTCGGCAACGTCCGCTACGGATACATACGGGATCTGGACACCTATCTCCGGGGCCGCCTGATCCTTCAGGAATCCGATACCGTGACGGACTGGGAGCGGGAACGGGAATACCTGATGCTGGGACTGCGGACGGTGCAGGGCATCAGCATCCGTACCTTTGAAAACCGGTTCCGCCAGCGGTTCGATGTGCTGCTGCCGCTGCTGGAGCAGTGCCGGGCCTACGGTCTGGCCCAGCCTACGGAAGAAGGCTGGCATCTGACGCCGGAGGGCTTTCTGGTGTCCAACCAGATCATCGGCGAGCTGCTGGACGCTCTGACGGCGGAAAAGCAGCGGCGGCAGGCCAAGGCCGCCGCCGGGGATTTCCGCATCTGACGGCGGGAAAGGTACTGAGAAACAGGCGGGAAGGATATAAGAAAAGAGAGCGTGCCAGCCGGCACGCTCTCACTTTTTTCTCATGTTCCGCCGCCGCTTCTCACGATCCGCAGGCAGTAATGGGTGGGCCGGTCATGGTTCCGGTCTGGGAAGGGGGATACTTCGGCAAGCTGCCGGAAGTCCTCCACGGTCAGGGCGTCCACATCCACCGTGGCGGTTTTCAGAATGGGCCGTTCTTCCTCCGGACAGCCGGAGAGCCAGACCGCCCATAAACACACCTGGGAGGTCTCCTGCAGCCGCTGCCGGATATATTCCTGCAGCAGCCGTGCCCGGCCCGGTGTCCAAAGATGGCACTCCAGCTCCATGGCGTGGCTCTGGCTGGTATAAAGCTCCGCTTCCGGGAAGGGCCACAGGGAAAAGTTGTCGTCGGCGCCGCCGTCTTCCACGGTTCCCCGGTCCAGATCGATGTGCAGGGGATACTCCTGGGACGGATGCACCTCCGGCAGAGGTACGTCGGCGGAAAGCAGCAGGCAAAAGCTCATGGGAAAGGCTCCTTTCTCTCACACGCCAGTGAGGTCGAAGTCCGGGGTATACTCGCTCTGGGCGGAGTCGGGCTCCTGGAAAAAGCCTTGGGTGATGCCGCAGTCCTGGGCGTAGTTCATAGCCGCCCGGTATTCCCCGCGCCGCACCCGCCAGGCCAGCTGGCCCTGGGCTCCCGGCTGAGGGGTGTACTGGCTCATCAGGGAGAAGAGCACCTGGCCGGGGGCAAAGTTTTCCGCTACATAGTCGATGCACCGCTTGGTATTGTCCAGGCAGCCCGGCAGCAGCAGATGCCGGATCACCACGCCCTTTTGCAAAAGACCATGGGAGAGGACACAGGGGCCCACCTGGTCAAACATCTCCCGGATGGCCCGGGCGGCTATGGGGAAATAGTCCGGCGCATCGGACAGGGTTCCGGCCAGGGCGTCATCGGCGTATTTCAGGTCCGGCAGGTAGATGTCCACCTTGCCGCGCAGCATGTCCAGGGTTTCCTGGCTCTGGTAGCCGCTGCAGTTCCACACCACCGGTACCGGCAGCCTGGGCTCCAGCGCCGGCAGGATCCAGGGCAGGAAGTGGTCGCCGGACACCAGATTGATGTTATGGGCTCCCTGAGCGATCAGCTCTTCAAAAATCTCCCGGAGCCGCTGGGTGGTGATCTCCTTTCCGAAGCCGCCGTGGGAGATCCTGCCGTTCTGGCAATAGACGCAGCCCAGACTGCAGCCGGAGAAGAACACGGCACCGCTGCCCCGGCTGCCGCTGATCACAGGCTCTTCCCAGTGGTGGAGCCCCGCCCGGGCTACCCGGAGCCCGGCAGGCATCCGGCAGCGGCCCGGGCCTGCCTGAGCCGTGCGCTCTGCGCCGCACTGCCGGGGACAAAGACGGCAGATCATAGGCGGTGAATGTCGAAGTCCGGGCCCAGATCCCCCTGCATCCAGTGCCGGCGGCACAGGCCGATGTACTTGTCGTTGGCACCCAGCACCACCTGGGCGCCCTCCTTCACCACATGACCCTTTTCATCGAACCGGGCATTGAAGGCGGCTTTTTTACCGCACCAGCAGATGGTCTTGACCTCCTCCAGCTTGTCCGCCAGCACCAGCAGGTGGTAGCTGCCGGGGAACAGCTCGCCACGGAAGTCTGCCCGCAGGCCGTAGCAGATCACCGGGATGTTGCAGTCGTCCACCAGATGTACCAGGTAGTAGACCTCATCCCGGGTCAGGAACTGAGCTTCATCCACGATGATGCAGGCGTACTGCTGCAGCTCGCTGTCCGGCATGGCATGCATCTCATGGAAGTAGACGCAGGGATGCTGCAGCCCGATGCGGGAATAGACCATATGATCGCCGTCCCGGGTGTCCAGCTGGGGCTTTACCAGCAGGGTCTTCTGTCCCCGCTCCTCATAGTTGAACCGTGCCATCAGGGCGTTGGCGCTCTTGCTGGAGCCCATGGCTCCGTATTTGAAATAAAGCTGTGCCATTTTCTCTCTCCTCTTATGCCCATTCCCGGGTCAGTTTTTCAAATGCCGAAGGGATCGCCAACTGCCGGCGCTGCTCTTTGTCGGCCCACAGCCAGTCGGCCGGTCCTGTGCCCCGCACTTCTGCCACATAGCCGGTAAGCTCCCAGCGGATGTGGGTAAACAGGTGCCGGAATTTCAGGGATTTTACCCAGCGCCGGGGCGTCAGGCCCCATTGCTCCAGCTGACGGGCGGCATCCGCCTCATCCAGCGTGCCGGGGACATGGGGATATTCCCACAAGGCTGCCAGCAAGCCTGTGTCCGGACGCTGCCGCAGCGCCGCCTGGCCCTCCTGCAGCAGCAGGAACACCGTATGATGCTCCACCTTTTTCTCCGGTTTTCCGGCTCGTACCGGCAGCTGCCGCTGCAGCCCCAGTGCCCGGGCCTGGCAAAAGGCGGCGGCAGGACACGCATCACACACCGGCTCTCCCCCGGGCAGGCACACCATGGCGCCCAGATCCATCAGGGCCTGGTTGAAAGCGCCGGGGGCGTCGGCGGGCATGATGGATTCCATGATCCCCCGCCAGCGTCGGCGTACGGCGGTATCCAGAATATTGTCCCGGCTGCCGGTAAGGCGGCTGGCTACCCGGAGCACGTTGCCGTCCACCGCCGGTACCGGCTGGTGAAAGGCGATGGATAAAATGGCGCCGGCGGTATAGTCGCCGATGCCCGGCAGGGCCGTCAGCTCCCGGTAGGTCTGGGGAAAGGCGCCTGCCTGGACGATAGCGGCGGCTTTCTGCAGGTTCCGGGCACGGCTGTAGTAGCCCAGGCCCTCCCACAGCTTCAAAAGCTGCTCGGTGTCACAGCCCGCCAGAGCCTCCACCGTGGGGAAGGCGGCCATAAACCGCTGGAAATAAGGGATCACCGCTGCCACACGGGTCTGCTGCAGCATGATCTCCGACACCCAGGTGCGGTAGGGGCTCACCTCCTGCCGCCAGGGCAGGTCCCGGCGGTGCTCCTGATACCAGGGCAGCAGCGCCGCCGGCAGCTGCTGCAGGATTTCCTTTGTATGATCCATAGGCGTTTAGTCCTTGTTGAAACGTGTGGCGTAGCCGCAGCGGCGGCACAGTTCTTCCGCGGGCCGACGGTGGGAAAAGCCCTCACGCAGGGCCTGGGCCCGGGGCGAGGACAGAATTTCCGGTAAAGTCTGATGGAAGAGGTTCCCCAGGGGGATATGCCCTTCGGCGTCCAGACAGCAGGGCACCACGGTGCCGTCGCACAGCACCGCCGCCTGCTGGCGCAGGCCCAGGCAGAACTGGGTATGACACAGGGGAGCCTGGGGATGGGGCCACTGGAATTCCCGTTCCCGCTCCAGATACAGCCGCTGTCCCAGCTTCCGGTTGCCCCGGACATCCGGAGCAATGGCGGTGACATCCAGCCCCAGGGTGCGGGAGAGATGATCTTCGATCTCCCGGTTTTGCCGCTGCCGTCCACCGTCGTTCCAAAGGCGCAGGGCGCAGATGACTCCGCTGTCTGCCAGGGTGCGGCAGCTCTGGGCTGCGGCGGTGACGTAGGCCTCCGGGCTGCCGGGAAGATCGTTGCCCTCAAAGCTGTGGAGGGAGACGCTGATCTTATGGAGCCCCGGGGCTGTCAGCAGGTCCGGCAGGGCTTGGGGCAGCAGGGTGCCGTTGGTGGTCAGGCAGGTGCGAAAGCCCAACTGGGCCGCCGCAGCCAGAATTTCCGGCAGCGCCGGGTGCAGCAGCGGTTCCCCCAGCACATGGAGGTACAGGTATTTGGCCTGGCCCTGAAGCTGCCGGGCCAGGAAGGAAAATTCCTCTACTGACATGAAACGGTGTGGGCGCCGGGTACCGGGACAGAACCGGCAATGGAGGTTGCACACATTGGTGATCTCCACATAGATCCGCTTGAACATCCCGGCACCACCTCCCTTTTGCGGCTGCCCCGTCAGGGGCGAGAAAAAGCGGCGACCGAACCACGGGTACAATGGCCGCTTTGCGGCTATTGTACCATGACGGCAGCGCCGGAATGGTACAACGCCATGTTTTTTCTTCTGCCCCCGTCAGGGGCGAGAAAAAACGGCAATCAAACCACGTGTACAATGGCCGCTTTGCGGCTATTGTACCATACCTGGCGGCATTTGAAAAGAAAAACGGAGACCACCGGAAGGTGGCCTCCGCTTGAGGGGCAAATATTACGGATTTACCAGATAGCTGCCGCTGCCCAGGGGGGCGTCGGCGGTAAGGACCAGACGGGTATTCCGGTCGAAGTCCGCACCCAGTGCACCGTCCAGCCAATAATAGGCCGCACTGCCTTGGGGCACATAGATCCGGTGGAAGGACTCCTGCAGCATCTGGGCCGTCAGGCCGCTGGCCTGGAAGGAATAGTCCGTGTCGATGCTGCCGGGCAGCAGGATGCTCACTGCCACAGAGGGGCCTGCCGCCTCACGGATGGCCTGGGCCAGCTCCTGGAGAGCGGCAGCACGCTGGGCCGTATCCGCAGCGGTGGTGCCGGAGAGATCGCCCTCAATGGGGTAACGGAACTGCTCCAGCACGATTTCGTCAAAGCCCAGCTGAGCGCACTCCTTGGCCAGAGCGCACAGGTATTCCCGGGCGGCGTCGCTGCCGGGATCCAGCCAGCAGCGGCTGTAGTTATCCCACCACAGAGAACCGCCGGTATACCGGATGGCGGATTCCGGCAGGGCCTGGGCATAGGCACTGTCGCACAGGGCGGTGATCCGGGCCACGGTATAGCAATCGCTGCCTGTGATGGTCTGCAGCGACGTCAGCGTGGTGCTGCTGCCGGTGCCCACGCCCTGAGGCAGAGACACGGAGCTTTGATAGGAAAGCGTACCGTCGGGGTTCTTCATATACACCGCCACCGCCGTGCGATCTGCCAGCAGGGATGCCGGATCACTGTTCAGGCAGCCGTAAGGCAGGCCGTAGGCCTGCAGCACCTGCAAGGTCACGGGTGTTTCCTCATCCGGATCGGTGTCGTCCGGGTCGGGATCTTCGTATTCGATGTGGACATCGTCGTCGGGAATATCCCCGGGATCCGTCTGCTGCTGATGGAAGAAGGGCAGCTCAATGGTCACGGAGCCGTCGTCATGGTAGACGATGTAGCGCTGTCCGATGAGAAACACGATGGCGCACAGCAGCACCACCAGCAGCAGAATCACCGGCAGCTTACCGCCGCCACGGCCTCTGCCCCGGTATTGATGGTATCCTTTGGTCGCCATGGCGGCGCCTCCTTTCCGTGGGGAACGTGTCAGGGCTGGATGGCGTTGAGCTGATCCACACGCCGCTGATGGCGGCCGCCCTCAAAGGGAGTGGAGAGGAACACCTCTACCATCCGCAGTGCCAGATTGGTGCCGGTAAGACCGGCGCCCAGAGCCAGCACATTGGCGTCGTTGTGGCGGCGGGTCATCTCTGCCGACAGAGGCTCCGTGCAGTGGGCGCAGCGGATGCCGGCAACCTTGTTGGCGGCGATGGAGATGCCGATGCCGGTGGTGCAGATCACGATGCCGTAATCCGCCTGGCCGGAGGCCACAGCACGGGCCACCTTTTCTCCATAGATGGGATAGTCCACGCTTTCCCGGCTGTAGCAGCCGAAATCCTCTACGTCGATGTCATGCTCTTCCAGCCAGATCAGGACATCCTGCTTCAGCAGGTATCCGCCGTGGTCGCAGCCGATGGCGATTTTCATGGGATGTGCTCCTTTCTCGTCTTGGGTTACAGGGGATGGAATACCGGGTTGCCCCGGCGATAAGCGGCAAAATGGGTGAAGCCGCATTGGCGCAGCAGTTCCTGACATTCCCGGACCTGTACGCCGATATAACGTGCGTCATGGGCATCGGAACCGATGGTGACGATCTCACCTCCCATTTCCCGGTAGCGCCGGAGAATGGCGGGACTGGGCAGCGGGAAATCGCCCCGGTTGATGTTCAGCTCCAGGCCGATGCCTTTGGGGATGATGAGGGAGAAAATTTCCTCCAGCCGGTCCATGCGGTCGTCAAAGGACAGGGTGAGACCGGCATTGTTCTTGATGTACCGCAGTGGCAGGGTGGGATGGCCCAGCACCTGGAACTTACCCCAGCGGACCAGTTTTACGGTCTCGTCCAGGTAGTCGTCCATGACGGCCTGATAGTATGCCTCGTCCCGCTTTTCCAGATAGTAGTAATCCATGAAATGGAACTTTTCACTGGCGGTATGCACGGAACCGATGACAAAATCCAGATCCGGCGCATCGGAGAGCAGCTTTTCCGCCCGGTCAAAGGCGATGGTGGCCTCCCCCAGCTCGGCGCCCAGGCGGATCTCCAGCTGGGAACCGTACTGCTCCCGGGCCTGAGAGAGCTGCTTGAGAGAGGCGGCCCAGTCAAAGCTGTCCCGGGGGGCGTAGGTCTGCCAGTAAATGGTGTCCAGATGATCGGTAATGCAGATCTCCTGCAGTCCCCGCTCCACCGCCACGGCGGCGATCTCAGGAATGGTCATGGTGCCGTCGGGCGAACCGGTGGAGTGGAGATGATAGTCGCAAAGATACATAAGCCTTATCCTTTGAACTTCTTGAAAAAGCTCTTTTGCTTCTCGTGGTTCCCTTCGCCCAGGGATTCGCTGAACTTCCGCAGGGCGTCTTTCTGCTCCCGGGTCAGGTTCCGGGGAGTTTCAATGGTGACGGTGATATACTGATCACCCCGGCCCCGGCCGTTGAGGATGGGAATGCCCTTCCCCTTCAGGCGGAACACGGTACCAGTCTGGGTACCCTCGGGGATGGTGTACTTTACCTTGCCGTCAATGGTGGGGATCTCCAGCTCGGCGCCCAGCACTGCCTGGGCGAAGGTGATGGGTGCTTCACAGAATACGCTGGTGCCGTCCCGGCGGAACAGCTCGTGGGGCTTCACCATCACGGTGATCAGCAGATCGCCGCTGGGACCGCCGTTCTTGCCGGCGTGGCCCTGGCCCCGCAGGGAGATGGTTTGACCGTTGTCGATACCGGCGGGGATGGACACCTTCACGGTGCGGCGCTTGTGGACCTGGCCGTTGCCGTGGCATTCGCTGCAGGGCTGGTGGATGATCTTGCCGGTGCCGCCGCACTTGGTGCAGGGACTGGTGGTGGCAAAGACCCCCATGGGGGTCTGACGGCGGACCTGCACCGAGCCGGTGCCCCGGCAGTCAGGGCAGACCTCCGGCGTGGTGCCCTCGGCGCAGCCGGTGCCCTTACAGGTGGGGCACTGCTCGCTGCGCTCCAGCGTCACGCTCTTTTCGCAGCCGAAGGCGGCCTCCGTAAAGGATACGGACACGCTCACCCGGATATTCTGACCACGCTGGGGACCGTTGCGCCGCTGCTGGCTGCCGAAACCGCCGCCGAAAAAGCTGCCGAAGATGTCACCCAGGTCGCCGAAATCGAAGCCGCCAGCACCGCCCCAGCCGCCGCCTCCGGCGCCGAAGTTGGGGTCTACGCCGGCGAAGCCGTACTGGTCGTACCGGGCCTTTTTCTCCGGGTCCGACAGCACCTCGTTGGCCTCGTTGATGGCTTTGAATTTCTCTTCGGCCTCCTTGTCGCCGGGGTTCATGTCCGGATGGTATTTCCGGGCCAGTTTCTTATAGGCTTTTTTGATCTCCTCTTCCGAGGCGCTGCGGCTGACCCCCAGTACCTCGTAATAATCACGCTTTTCCTGTGCCATTTGTTTGTTCTCCTAACGCCACAAATAGGGACAGGTGTCCCTGTCCCTTATTTGTGTTGGTTTGCTCAGTTCTGATCGTCGTCCACCACTTTGTAGTCGGCGTCATAGTACTGTCCGTCCTGAGGACCGGTGCTGCCGCCGCCCTGCTGGTTGGGATCACCCTGAGGTGCCTGCTGCTGATAGAGCTTCTCGCTCATCTTATAGAAGAGCTGGGTCAGCTCCTCGGTGGCAGCCTTGATGGCGGCGGTGTCGTCGCCCTTCAGGGTCTCCTTCAGCTTGTCGATACCGGCCTGGATGGGGGCCTTCTCGCTCTCGGGGATCTTGTCGCCCACTTCGCTCAGAGTCTTCTCGGACTGATAGACCATCTGGTCGGCCTGGTTGCGGACTTCCACCTTTTCCTTGATCTTGGCGTCCTCGGCAGCATACTGCTCGGCGTCCTTCACGGCCTTCTCAATGTCCTCCTTGCTCATGTTGGAAGAGGAGGTGATGGTGATGTGCTGGGAGTTGCCGGTGCCCATATCCTTGGCGGAGACGTTGACGATACCGTTGGCGTCGATATCGAAGGTCACCTCGATCTGAGGCACGCCACGGCGGGCCGGAGCGATGCCGTCCAGGTGGAACCGGCCCAGGATCTTGTTGGCAGCGGCCATTTCACGCTCACCCTGGAGCACCGTGACCTCCACGGAGGTCTGGTTGTCGGCGGCGGTGGTGAAGATCTGGCTCTTCTTTACGGGGATGGTGGTGTTGCGCTCGATGAGGCGGGTGCACACGCCGCCCATGGTCTCAATACCCAGGGACAGGGGGGTTACGTCCAGCAGCAGCAGACCCTTCACGTCGCCGGTGAGAACGCCGGCCTGCAGGGCGGCGCCCATGGCCACGCACTCATCGGGGTTGATGCCCTTGAAGGGCTCGCTGCCGGTGAAGTTCTTGACGGCCTCTACCACGGCGGGGATACGGCTGGAGCCGCCCACCATCAGCACCTTGGCCAGATCGCTGGGCTTCAGACCGGCATCGGACATGGCCTGACGCACAGGGCCCATGGTGGCGTCCACCAGGTGACCGGTGAGCTCATTGAACTTGGCGCGGGTCAGCGTCACATCCAGGTGCTTGGGGCCGGTGGCGTCGGCGGTGATATAGGGCAGGTTGATGTTGGAGGTGGTAACGCCGCTCAGCTCGATCTTGGCCTTCTCAGCGGCTTCCTTCAGACGCTGCATGGCCACCTTGTCGCTGCTCAGGTCGATGCCGTCGGAGCGCTTGAACTCGGACACCAGGTACTTCATGATGCACTGGTCGAAGTCATCGCCGCCCAGACGGTTGTTGCCGGCGGTAGCCAGCACCTCGATGACGCCGTCGTCGATCTCCAGGATGGACACATCGAAGGTACCGCCGCCCAGGTCATAGACCATGATCTTCTGGGACTGCTCCTTATCCACACCGTAGGCCAGAGCGGCGGCGGTGGGCTCGTTGATGATACGCTTCACGTCCAGACCGGCGATCTTGCCGGCGTCCTTGGTGGCCTGGCGCTGGGAGTCGGTGAAGTAGGCGGGGACGGTGATGACGGCCTCCGTCACGGTGGTGCCCAGATAGCTTTCGGCGTCGGCCTTCAGCTTCTGCAGGATCATGGCGCTGATCTCCTGGGGGGTGTAGTTCTTGCCGTCCACGGAAACCTTATAATCGCTGCCCATCTCACGCTTGATGGAGGAAATGGTGCGGTCGGGGTTGGTGATGGCCTGGCGCTTGGCCACCTGGCCCACCATACGCTCGCCGGTCTTGGAGAAGGCTACCACCGAGGGGGTGGTGCGGTTGCCTTCGGCGTTGGCGATGACGACAGCTTCGCCGCCTTCCATCACGGCGACGCAGGAATTGGTTGTACCCAGATCAATACCGATCACTTTCGACATAATAATTGCCTCCTGAATATGATAAAGTGTATGTTTTTTATTCTTGCAAAGGGGTCAAAGGCCCCGGATTGGTTTGGTTAGTTGGCTACCTTCACCATAGCAAAGCGCAGCACCTTGTCGCCCATGGCAAAGCCCTTCTGGAACACCTCCACCACCGTGTTTTCCGGTTTGGCGTCGTCTTCCACATGCATCACAGCGTTGTGCTGCTGGGGATCGAAGGGCTGATCCTGGGCCTCAATCTCCTGGACGCCCAGTCCGGAGAGTACATCCATGAACTGCTTGCAGATCATCTCCAGACCCTGGCGGTGGGGATCGTCGGCGCCGCACTGCTGCACGCCCCGGACCAGGTTATCATAGACCGCCAGGAAGGGCTTGATGGTATCGGCCTTGGCGGTATCGTACAGGCCCTCCTTTTCCTTGGCGGTGCGCTTGCGGAAATTATCGTACTCCGCTGCCAGACGCAGGTATTTATCGGCGGAATCCGCCAGCGCCTTGGCCAGCTGCTCCATCTCCTGCATCTGCTGACGGGTAACGGTGACCGTGTCCTCTGCTTCTTCCGGAGCGGGGGCCGTATCTTCTGCCGCACCCTGGGCTTCCGGCTCCACAGCGTTTTGCGTGGTTTCTTCCACGGCGGATTCCTCCACCGGCAGATCCTTCTTCTCTTGTTCGCTCATTCTTTCGTATCCTCCTTGGCAGGTAGCTGCCCGGCGCCGAACATCCGGCTCAGGCTTTCGGCGAAGTAGCTCAGTCGCGCCGCCACCGTGGCGTAATCCATCCGGGTGGGACCTACAACGCCCACAAGACCCCGCATGTTTTCGCCGATATCATAGCTGGCGATGACCACGCTGCTCTCTTTCAAAGCATCATTCACGTTTTCCGGCCCGATGAGGATCTGCATGGGGCTGTCGCCGGTGGGCACCGGAAGATTTTCCTTGTTGTCCACCATGAAGCTCATGAGATCGTGGGCCTTATCCACATCCCGGAATTCCGGGAATTTCAGAAGCTGGGAAGCACCGGTGGTGAATACCGACTGGTGCGCCGCCTCCTGCAGCAGCTGCCGGGCGTAGTCGCACACCTGGTTCAAAAGCAAGAACCACTGGCCGCTGACCTGATCGGTAAGATTCATCAGATGCCGGCTGATCTCCTCCGGCCCGATGCCGGTGAAATGGGTGTTCAGCAGGTGGCTGATCTCCGGCAGCGTCTGGCCGTCCACCGGCAGCGTCAGAGGCATCAGCTGGCTTTTGACCCGGCTGTCCGACAGCATCACCACGGCGATGAAGCTTCCGGAGTCCACAGCGATGAGCTCAAAGCGCCGCACGCTGATGTCCCGCCGGCCCTCTGCCATGGCGTAGGAGGGGTATCCCATGAACCGGGATACCATCTGCCCCGCCTGGGACACCAGCTGATCCACCTGGGCCATCTTTCCGCCCAGAGAGGCGTTGATGGAGGCCGTTTCCTCTGCCGACAGCGTGTGCTGTTCCATCAGCTCATTGACGTACAGCCGGTACCCTTTGGGGGTGGGGATCCGTCCGGAAGAGGTGTGGGGCTGTTCCAGATAGCCCAGCTCCACCAGCTCCGCCAATTCGTTGCGGATGGTGGCCGAACTGATCTTCCCCGGCATCTTTTCGGCGATGGCCTTGGAGCCCAGCGGCTCGGCGGTGGCGATGTAGCCGTCCACCACGATTTTCAGTATTTGCTTTTTCCGATCCGTCAGTTCCATAGCAAATTCTCCGTTTAGCACTCCTTGCCTCCGAGTGCTAAAGGCAGTTTACCACCGGGGGGAAGTATTGTCAATGGATGGATATAAACAATTTGTAAATAAATCATGGCCGGAGTGAAAAGAAAAAAAGAGCCGCCCCGTGGGGGTGGCTGGCAGCGCATCGAAAAAGTCTTTTCGCCGCACTGCGCAGATTTTCAAGCTTTTTCAAAAGTTTGAAAAACCGTACGGATGGAACGAGCAAGGGGCCTTCACCCCTTGCACACATTCCCCGCTGCCCTGTTGCATCAGTTTTCAGCGAAGTTTTTGACAGTATGAGAGCCGCCCCTGGGGGCGGCTCCGAGTCTGTCGATAAACCTTCCCGCCGAAGGTTTCGGAGGGAAAGATAGTGTGAAAGAAAACCGTCAGGGTTGTCTTTCACGTCCAGTCAAACCACTTTTTGAAACTTTTTTGAAGTTTCAAAA
>CALWXA010000089.1 GCA_944385395.1 uncultured Oscillospiraceae bacterium
TCCAGATACTTCTCTGCCAGCAGGGCAGGGCCGCCGTCGATGGGCTCGCCCATGCCGTTGAACACACGGCCCAGCATATCGCCGGATACCGCCAGCTGCAGAGGATGGCCCAGGAAGCGGATCTTGGAGTCCCGGAGATTGATACCGGCGGAGCTTTCAAACAGCTGCACCACCGCCTTGTCGCCGTTGACCTCCAGCACCTTGCAGCGCCGGACGCTGCCGTCAGACAGCTGGATCTCCGCCAGTTCGTCGTAGGTGACGCCTTCAACCTGCTCCACCACCATCAGCGGGCCGGACACCTCACGGATGGTACGATATTCCTTCATCATTCTGCTTCACCCGCCTTCCGGATCAGTTCTTCCACCTGCTGCTCCATGGCAGCTTCGATGTTGGCATAGGCTTCACTGTAATGATCCGCCTCTTCATACTTGGCCCGGCCGATCTCCTCCCGGACGGGGAGGTCAAAGAGGGCCTGAGCGGCCACGCCCTGGGTCAGGGCGCCCCGGGCCAGGGTCTCATACCGCAGGATCATGGACAGCAGCTTCTTCTGCCGGTCGAAGCTGGAGTAGGAGTCCACATCCATAAAGGCGTTCTGCTGCAAAAAGTCCTCCCGCAGCATACGGGCCACTTCCAGCGTCAGCTGGTCGCCGGGGCTCAGGGAGTCCTTGCCCACCAGCTGCACGATTTCGTTGAGCTCATTTTCCTCCTGGAGGATGTGCATGGCCCGGCCGCGGTGGGTCATGAAGTCCTCACCCAGGTGCTCGTCGAACCAGGGCTTCATGGAGTCCAGATACAGCGAGTAGGAGTTCAGCCAGTTGATGGCCGGGAAGTGACGGCGATAGGCCAGAGACGCATCCAGGGACCAGAAGACTTTGACGATCCGCATGGTGCCCTGAGCCACCGGCTCACTGAGGTCACCGCCGGGAGGCGACACGGCGCCTACAGCGGTAAGGGAGCCATGGCGTCCGTCGCTGCCCATGCACTCCACCACACCGGCACGCTCATAGAACTGAGCCAGGCGGGAGGCCAGGTAGGCGGGATAGCCTTCTTCACCGGGCATCTCTTCCAGACGGCCGGACATCTCACGCAGAGCCTCGGCCCAGCGGGAGGTGGAGTCGGCGATGACGGCCACGTCGTAGCCCATGTCACGGAAATACTCGGCGATGGTGATGCCGGTATAGACAGAGGCCTCACGGGCGGCCACAGGCATATCGGAGGTATTGGCGATCAGCACGGTGCGCTTCATCAGGGTCTCGCCGGTGCGGGGGTCCGTCAGTTCCGGGAACTCACGGAGCACGTCGGTCATCTCGTTGCCCCGCTCGCCGCAGCCGATATAGATCACGATGTCCACGTCGGACCATTTGGCCAGCTGATGCTGCACCACCGTCTTGCCGGAGCCGAAGGGGCCGGGCACGGCGGCGGTACCGCCCTTGGCGATGGGGAACATGGTGTCGATGACACGCTGACCGGACTGCAGGGGGGCTACCGGCGGGAACTTCCGGCGATAGGGCCGGCCCACACGGACGGGCCAGCGCTGCACCATGGTCAGCTCCTTCACCTCGCCCTTGTCGGTGCGGATCTTGGCAATGGTCTCCTCGATGGTGTATTCCCCTTCCGGAGCCACCCACTCTACGGTGCCGGAAATGCCGTTGGGCACCATGATCTTGTGGAGCACCACCGCCGTTTCCGGCACGGTGCCCAGCACATCGCCGGCCACCACGGCAGAGTCCACAGCGGCTACAGGGGTAAAGGCCCACTTCTTGTCACGGGGCAGCGGGGGCACCTCGATGCCTCTGGTGATGTTGGCGCCCACCCGCTTGACGATCTCCTCCAGCGGACGCTGGATACCGTCGTAGATGTTCTCGATGAGGCCGGGGCCCAGCTCCACGCTCAGAGGAGCGCCGGTGGTGACCACCTCGGCGCCGGGGCCCAGGCCGCCGGTCTCTTCATATACCTGGATGGAGGCCTGGTCACCGGTCATATTCAGGATCTCTCCGATCAGCCGCTGGGGACCCACACGGACCACGTCCGCCATATTGGCGTCGGACAGGCCGTTGGCCACCACCAGCGGGCCGGAGACTTTGATAACTTTACCCATGGTTTTCGTTCCTTTCCACAAGTTTAGGAAATGTCGGCGCCTACCGCCCGTTCCACGGCGCTCTTGAGTCCGGCTTCGCCCAGACCCAGCGAACCGGTCTTGCCGGGAATGAGGATGATGGCAGGCATCACGGCATCCTTGTACCGGGCGATGTCGGCGCCCAGATTGACGGCCAGCTGCTCGGTGAGATAGATCACCGCGTAGTTCTCATTGGCCAGGCGGTGGAGGGTATGGCGTGCGGTATCGGCATCCTGGGCGAAGTACACGTCCAGACCCAGGGCCTTGAAGCCCAGCACGCTGTCCCGGTCGCCCATGACAGCGATTTTATACATAGGATTCACGCAGCCTTTCCCGGATGGCATCGCTCTTGAGCCCGGCCACCCGACCAGAGATGATGATACGCACCGCCGTCAGCTCCGCCTCACGGGCGGCCACATAGCCGATGACCACTTCCACGCCGAAGGGGATCCGCCGGGCCTTGCCGGCCTGGCGCAGCACCGCATCATCGCACAGCTTTTCAAAAGCGGTGAGGCCCGTGCCGTTCTCCACCGCTTCCACACCGGCCTGGGCGGCCTGGCGCAGAGCTGTGGGACGGTAGAGCTGCTCCACCTGTTCGTTGACGGCGGCATGGAGCACGGCGTCCACGCTGATGCTGCCACCGGGGAACAGGAATTCCTTCAGGAATGCGGCAGTACGGCCCATCCGCAATGTGCGGATGACGCTGCGGAGGTTAGCCGCATCGATGGTGGTGCGGACATAGTCCACCAGGTAGGCGCACCGGGTCTCCTGCGCCATCTCCAGCATCTGGGCGAAATACGCCCGGTCCAGCAGCGCATCGCTGCGCTGGGGATCGCCGGTCTGGGCCAGCACCCGCTCCGCCTCGGCGGCGGCGTGGGCCATGGGGCCGGGCAGGAACTCCCAGCCGCCGCTGTCCCGGTGCTTCCGCACCAGGGTCTGGGCGTCCACACAGCCGGCATCCACCAGCAGATGCTCCTCGCCGCCCTTGATAAGGGTTTTTACGTTGTGATAGTCATATTGCAGCCGGAATACATTGACGATCTCCGGCTCCGGCGCATAGCGGTCCAGCTGCCGGAACAGCTCCAGCCGCCGCTGCAGCAGTGCGTGCTGCATGGACGCCGGGTCCTGGGGATCGAACGACTCGTACCCCAGCTCCGTGAGGATCCGTACTGCCTCCTCCAGGGAGGGTGCCTCCAGCATCCGCTCCATGGCGGAGCGGTCCAGGAGATTGCGCTCCATACTGCGGATCTGGGCGCTGAGGCACAGATAGTCCGTATCCTTTCTTTTCTTACTCAAAGGGGTACCCCCTTCCCGTCAGGAAAATAGCATGGCGGCCACGTCGGCGGCCATGGACTGGCGCAGCAGCCGCAGCTGGGTGGCGAAGTCGCAGTTGATCTCCACGTCGCCCTTTTTCAGTACCAGTCCGCCCTCCATGTCCCGCTGCTGGGCGCTGAGGGTGAAAGATGCGCCGGCCTTGAGCCGGTTGGCTTCCTCCACCACGGCCTGGCCCACAGCCTGGGCGTCGGCAGGTGAGAAGATCAGCTCCTCGCTGCCCTCACCGGCCTGGGCGGCCATCCGGGCCAGCACCCGGATGTATTTCTCCCGGGGCATCTGCTGCAGCGCGCGTCCTGCCTGGGCAAAAGCCTCGTCCACGCAGGCCTGCTTGGCTGCCAGCTGTGCCTTGCTGCCGTCCATGGCGTCGCTGCGGCTGCCCCGCTCCAGGAGCTCCGCTGCCGCCTGCTCCGTACGCTGCTGCTCCTGGTCCAGAAGCTGCTGCGCCTGGGTGCGGTAGTCTTCCAGCACCGCTTCCGCTTTAGCCCGGCCCTCATCCAGGATGGCCTGGATCTCCGCCTGGGCGTCATCACGGATGCGCTGGGTGATTTTTTCCAAGCCCTTCATTGCCTTACACCTGCTTTACAGCACGTTCATCAGCAGCATGATGGTGGCAATCAGGGACAGAATGGCGTAGCACTCCACGATACCGCAGAAGATCAGGCCCTTGGTAGCGGCCTCGGGGTGCTTGGCCACGATGTTGATGGAGGAAGCTGCCACACGGCCCTGATAGATGGCGCTGAGCCAGCCGCCCAGAGCGATGGGCATGCAGGAAGCGAACACCGTCAGGCCCTGCTGAACGGTCAGCTCCATCAGGCCGCCGCTGAACATGCCCATATACATAGTGGCGAAGAACCAGGCTACCAGGCCATACAGGCCCTGGGTGCCGGGCAGCACCTGCAGGATCAGGCACTTGGTGGCGGCGCCGGGATCCTCACTGACCAGGCCGGCTGCGGCCTCACCTACCATACCGGTGCCGCGGGCCGAACCTACGCAGCACAGAGCCACTGCCAACGCCGCGCCCAGAAGACCCAGGCCGGTACCGCCAAAAGATTCAAAGAAAGCTGCCATGTTACTGTTCCTCCTTGATGATTTCTACATATTTCGTATCGTTGAGACTCAAAGGCCGGAAGGCTCTGCCGCCCTCCTGATAGAATCGCCCGAAGAATTCCAGGAACTGCAGGCGCATGTCGTGGACATAGCAGCCCAGCAGGTTCAGCGCCAGGTTCAAGGCGTTGCCCAGCAGGGCGATGATGAGAAATGCGAAGATATTGTTGAAGACGCTGCCCAGGGTATTGAACACCTGTGCCAGCACGCTGCCGGCCAGCATCAGCGCCATCAGGCGCACGTAGGAGAGGATGTCGCTGAAGAAGCCCGTGACACCGTTATACAGCGCCGCCACGAAAGCGCCCACCTTGCCGAAGCCCTTGGCCTGATAGGTAGAGCCGTACAGCAGCATCAGTCCGCCGATGCACAGCACCACCGGTACCCCGGCCACGGAGCCCACGCCCAGGATCATCAGGGCCAGCCCCGCCAGGATCACCCACCAGGTCACCTCGTTCCAGATGGCGTCGGCCACCTGGCCGTCCTTCACCTTTTTCACCACGCTGATGGCCATACCGGTAAAGACCTGGATGGCGCCCAGCACCAGCGAGCCCACCAGGATGGCTACGGTATCATTCAGCGGTGTGAACAGGTACGGCAGCTGGAAGGTACTCTCGGGATTGATGAGCTTGAGGAGCTGCGGGATAAAGTCTCCGAAGAAGCCGCCGGTGAGAGCACCCACGATGAAGGTGGCGATGCCGCACCAGAGGATCAGCTCCATAAAGTTCCGCATGCCCTCGGCGGGCCGGGCCTTTTTCAGCACCACCAGCGCTCCCACGATCATCAGAATGCCGTAGGCCATATCCGCCATCATCATACCGAAGAAGAAGATGAAGAAGGGGGCCATCAGGGGGTTGGGGTCCAGGCCGTTGTAGGCCGGCAGATCGTACATCTCCGTGATGCCGTTGAGGGACCGGGTAAAGCGGTTATTGGTAAGCTTTACCGGTACCTCCGGATATTCCTCCGGTGTGGGGTCATCCATGGCCCAGGCACAGTCAAAGCCCTCCAGCACACGCTCCAGTTTCTGGCTCTGGGCCTCGGGGACCCAGCCGTTGAGACAGAAGATGCATCCGTCGGTCAAAAGCCGCTGACGGCTCTCTTCCCGCCGGATCTCCAGCGCCATCCGGTCGGCACACTGTCGCAGCTGCGGCAGCTCCCCGGCCAGCTCCGCCAGGCTCTTCTCCTGCTGCGCCAGCTCCTGCCGGGTATTTTCCAATTCACTGTCCAGCCGCTGCAGATTCTCCGCCACGGTGCCCTGCAGGCCCGTAAGCTGACTGGCTGCAAAGCCACGGCTGCGCAGCACCTCCAACGCCTGACCTTCCACGCTGCGGTGGCACAGCAGCAGCACACATTTCTGCTCCCGGCCCTCACCCAGCAGGTAGAGCTCCGATTCCGGAACCTGATCGGCCAGCTCGCCCCGGACGGCCTGCCAGTCCGCTGCCGCCGGCAGCGTACCGGTGAGCACCCGGACGGTGCGGCTGCCCTGGTACTCCAGGGGCAGATCCAGCTCCTGCCAGGGAAGCAGTGCCAGCCGATCCGTCTGCAGCCGGGCAAGCCGGGCTTTCAGCCGGTCCATTTCCCCGGCGTGATCGTTGACACGCCGGGCCGTCTCCAGCTGCCGGTCCAATGCGGCATCGTCCAGGAACGCCCGTTCCTGCACCTGGGGGCGGGGCGTCAGCATGCCGCCCTTGGTCTTGGCCAGCGGCGTCAGCACCGCCATGGCGGCATCCAGACTCCGCAGCGCTGCCTGGCGGTCTGCCAGCCGGGATTCATCCGGCCGCAGAGGCGACTCCTCCGGCACCGACGGCGGCTCGTCCAGATGCACGCAGCCCAGATGCACCAGCTTCTGCAGCAGCGCACTGCGATCCTTCTGCAAAGCGACGAGGGACAGCCGCTTCATTTTTGCAATGGCCATTTATCCCTCGACCACCCTTCTGACGATCTCCTGCGCCGCCTGGTCCATCCGTCCGGCAGCGGTCTGACGCAGACTGCGGCAGGCTTCCTCCGCTGTCTCCATAGCTGCGGTGTGGGCCTCATCCGCCTTGCGCCGGGCCTCCGCCAGCCGCTGCTCCCGCTGCTGCCGGGCCTGATCCCGGGCAGATTGCAGCAGCTCTCTGCCCGTTTTTTCCGCCTCCGTCAGTTGTTGCTGTACCTGGGTGCGGGCAGCCGTTTTGGCCTGCTCCATCTCGGTTTCCACGTCTGTGATCTGCTTCACCGTTTCCAGATACATCTTTTCACCGCCTTTCTGCCTGAGTTATCTGCCTGAAAATCCTTTGCCTTCTTGTTATTTCCCGTCATACCGGCAAAATCTGCGTGTATCTTACACCGCTCAGCATCGGATTTTTTACTGTGTTTCCTGTACAAACACCTGCAGATGATGTTGTTTATTTTACCACATTTTCTACTGAATTGCCACTCTTTTTTTACCCCTATCTTAACGGTTCCTTGGCGGCATTTGAAAAAAGCAGCAGGCGCCGTGTTTCAGGCGCCTGCTGCCGGTCATGTTATGGGAAGCAGCACAACGCCGCCATTCTTATGCAAAGGAATCAGAACAGTTCCTTCTTCTTGGCCGTCACCACAGCGGCAGCGCCGGCCAGGGATACCAGAGCCAGCACCGCATAGACGGTGACGCCGGCATCGCCGGTATCGGGAGCATCCTCCGCACCGCCCAGGTTGACCTTCAGGGCAGCGATCTCGCTGTCGCTCAGGCCCAGGGACTTGATATAGGCTTCCGCCTCCTTGGCCAGATCCGCCTTGCTCAGATCCGCAACACCGAAAGCAGCCTCCAGGCTCTTGACGATGTTGCTGTTCAGGATGGCATCATACTTCTCGGTGCCCTTTTCCACGCCATAGTAGTTTTCGTAGGTCACCATGTAGTCAGCCGCCACCTGCTCATAGGTAGCACCCATCAGGCACTCCAGCAGAGCCGACACGAAGCCGGCACGGTCCTTGCCCTCGTTGCAGTGGATCAGGTAGGTACCCTCGTTCTCAGCGAAGAACTTCAGGCCCTTGGCCAGGCCGGCCTTGAAGTCATCAGCAGCGAAGTCCACGCCCAGGTTCAGGTAGATCACCTTCTGATCAGCGTAGTAGGTATCGGCAAAGCCCTCGTAGGCCTTGGCATCCTCAGCGCTGTCGGCCAGGTTCATCACCACGGTGACGCCAGCCTTCTTCATGGCAGCGTCGGCATAGGTATTGCGGTTCAGCTCGGGATTGATGGGAGAGGAGCTGCGGTAGAGCACATTCTTGCCCATACCGGTGGTAGCCACCACCCGGAAGTTGGCAAACTCCTCATCGGTGAGGTCGGGATAATCGCTGCGCTCATTGGTGCGCACCAGCTCGTGGAGCAGATACTCGGCCATATAGCCTTCCTTCTCCGCCAGGGTGAAGGTCAACTCAATGGGGAATTTCACGCCTTCTGCGGCAGTCCAGTACCAGCCGTCCTCGTTGGTGTGCTTAATAGCAATACCATAGGTTTCGGCGAAGTTGCCCATGTTGATGGCCAGGGACACATAGCCCGTGGGATAGCCCTGTGCAGTCTTGCCCAGAATGATGGCGGGCTTGCCGCTGTCCACATAGGAGTAATCCGGCACCACCGGCAGCACCAGCTCCTGATCCAGGAACTTCACAGTGACCAGATCGGCCCAGGTGAGGCCCAACTCGTTCACGAACCGGGTAGCCTCGCAGCTGCAGTACACGTTGCCGTACTTGGTCATCCAGATGTCGTTGTCCAGACCGCCGATGATGATGGGCTCATCACCAGAGCCGGCATCCTCAATGACGGTGATGCGGCTGTTGTCCTTGACGTTGGTGTAGTCCACGCCGAAGCCGGCATACTTGGTATTCAGGGGACTGTTGGCAGCACCCACCACGCCGTCTTCAAAGCTCTGGACATAGTTGGCCAGCACCATGTAATCTTCCATCACATAGTCCAGCACCAGCTTGGCGCCGTCAAACATATTGAAGCCGTCGCCGCAGTCACGCAGGGTGTAGTTGTAGCCGGCCAGATTGTACTCAGCCGTCAGATCCAGGGGTTCATACTTCCCGGTCTCCTTATTGTAGACCTGGACGTCCTTCACCCGGTATTCCCCGGTGGGTCCGCCGGTCCACACGCCGTTGGCATCCTTCTGTACCGTGGATTCCACATTGCAGTCCACCGTGTACTTCACACCGGAGGTGTGCAGGAAGCCGCCGTTCTCAGCCGGGGTAGCCTGAGCCCCCCACTCCAGGGCATCCAGCAGCTGCTGGCCGGTAACGGTCATCAGGCAGGCCACGTTGCCGAAGGTGTGGATGCTCTTGCAGGTGAGATAGCTGATCTCACCGGTGAGATTTTCGTTGCGGATACCGCCGCCGTTCATGATGGCCACATCCACGCCCATGTCATAGTTGTTATCGAAGAGATAATACAGGGCGTCGGCGGCAAAGGAGCCGGCGTTGGTGCCCTGCTTGCGCACCAGGCGGTTGCCCTGCTCATCGTAGTTGCCCAGGGTCAGCTCCGTGGAGCCGATGACCTGGCCCAGTTCCTCGTTGATCTTGGCGATCCAGTCGCTCTGGATCTTGGCCACGTCGGCATCGGTAAACTCCTTTACGGACTCGCCGTCAAAGGTCTCGTCCTTGGATACCAGCGTGTAGTCCACCACCTTGGCATCGTCGCCTTCGCCCTCAATGACTTCTTCCACGCCGATAAGGTCGGTGGAAACGGCGCCGGTCTCATCGTCAATGACCATCATGCCGATGGTACCGAAATACTCGCCGGTCTGGGCCAGCACCACATCGTTGCCGTCCTTGTCCTCCACGGCCTCACCGGGAATGGTGGTGTGGGAGTGGCCGTCGATGAAGGCCGTCAGGCCGGTGGTGTTGGCAATGACTTCCCTGGAAGTCCAGGGCTGAGAGGAGGGATCCACGCCCAAGTGGCCCAGGGCGATGACCTTGGTGGCACCTTCAGCCTTGGCTGCATCGATGGCTGCCTGCACGTCGGCATACAGATCTGCACCGTCGGTACCGCCGGAGATGCCGTAGATGTAGTTGCCGTTCTCATCCTGGAAGTAAGCGGGGGTAGACTTGGTAAAGGACTCGGGGGTGGTGATGCCCACCACGGCGATCTTCTCATCGCCCGCCTCAAAGATCTTGTAGCTGTCCAGTACATTCTCGCCCCGGACACCATCTGCCTCATGGTAGAAGTTGCAGGACAGGTAGCGATACTGAGCCCAGCTGTCGGTGATGTTGATCCGGCCATCCTGACCATAGTCGAACTCGTGGTTGCCCAAGGTGGCTGCATCGTAGCCCACGGCGTTCATCAGGTCAATGATGGTCTTGCCCTTGTCCATGGAACCGTAAGCGGTACCCTGTGCATGGTCGCCGGCATCCACCAGCAGAACGGTCTTATACTCCTTCTCCAGTTCTGCCTTGATGCCCGCCAGAACCGCATAGTTCAGGGGCCCGTCGATGTAGGTATGCACATCGTTGGTATGCAGGATCACGATGTCGTCGTCGGTGGGTTCGGCAAAGGCGGCGGGGATCATCACCAACACCATTACCAGGGCCAGCAGCGACGAGAAGATCCTCTTGGTGGATCTGCGCATGGCTTTTCTTTCCTCCTTTGAATCATTCACAAATGGTTTTCACAGCCGCTTCGGCTTCCAACATATATTCAGTTTACACTGTTTCGGGCAAAAAAGGAATTCCTGATTGGAAAAGTGTATGTAAAATTTTCCCTCGGCTTTTTGGGCAAAAGAGATACAAAAAAGATTCCCTCCCGCTGGCGGAAGGGAATCTTTCGGGTAATCAATGGCCCAGGTTATGGAAAGCCGAAACACCCAGCAGGCTCACGGCGCCCATGATGCAGCCGGCCAGCAGCACGCCGCCCATACAGGCCAGCACGCTTTTTTTGAAGTCCATCTTCAAAAGGCTGGCAGCCAGCGTACCGGTCCAGGCGCCGGTTCCTGGCAGGGGGATGCCCACAAACAGCAGCAGCGCCACATACAGGCCCCGGCCTGCCTTGGCCTGCATTTTATCGCCGGCCCGACGGCCCTTTTCCAGAATAAAGGTGAAGGGCTTGCCGATCCAGGGCTTGTCTGCCCCCCACTCCAACACCTTGCGGGCAAAAAGATAGATGACGGGTACCGGCAGCATATTGCCCACGATGGCAATGGCGTAGGTCAAAGGCAGCGGCAGCCCGAAGGCCACGCCATAGGGGATGGCGCCCCGCAGCTCAATGATGGGCACCATGGATACGAAAAAGACGATGAGGCAGTGTGTGACAGTGGTCATAGCAGCTCCTTGGGGAAAAGATTTTGTATGGATTTACTCCTGCACCAGGGAATACTTCCGGGCGTAGGCGTCATAGCTGCTGGCGAAATCCGGACTGTCGGCCCGCACGGCCCCCAGATAGTCGTGGAGGTCGAACTTCTTGTGCCGCAGTTCCAGCACGCAGCCGGCGATGTTGGAGCAGTGGTCGGCCACACGCTCCAGATTGGTCAGCAGATCCGACCAGATGAATCCGGCCTCGATGGAGCACTCGCCCCGCTGCAGACGCAGGATGTGGCGGGAGCGCAGCTGTTCTTTCAGGGTGTCCACCACCTGTTCCAGAGGCTCCACCTGTGCGGCGGCCTGGAGATCGTTGTTGACGAAGGAAGTCATAGCCAGATCCAGGATCTCGCCCACGGCAGCACTGAGCCGCCCCAGCTCCCAGCGAGCGGCAGAGGAGAACTGGATCCCCTTGCTGCGCAGCTCCTGGCTGGAAGCCACCAGATTCACAGCATGGTCGGAAATACGTTCAAAGTCGCCGATAAGGTGCAGCAGTTCGGCGGACTCCACATTGTCCTTGTCGTTCAGGGGCATGGCAGAAAGCTTCACCAGATACGTGCCCAGAATGTCCTCATAGTGGTCGGCAGCAGCCTCCGCCTCCCGGATGCGGTCCACCCGGTCAGGATCATGATCCGTCAGTTCCTGCATAGCGTCACGCATAGCACCCACGGACATCTGGGCCATGGTAACGGCCACATTGCGGCACTGTTCCATAGCCACCGCCGGAGTCGCCATGAGACGCTCGTCCAGCTCTTCCATGGTGTCCTTCTTGCCGGAGGATGCCGGTTCCGGCACCAGGCGGCAGGCCAGCTTCTCCAGCAGGCCGGACATGGGCAGCAGCAGCAGGGTGCACAGAATGTTGAATAGAGAGTGGGCAATGGCAATACCCAGCTGATCGATGCCGGTGCTCAGCAGCGCCGGATCAATGAATATCTTTGCGATCTGGAACACTGTCAGCCACACGCCGGTACCGATGATGTTGAAGGAAAGATGCACCAGGGCAGCCCGGCGGGCATTGCGGTTGGTGCCCACCGAGGCGATCATGGCCGTCACGCAGGTACCGATATTCTGGCCCATGATGATGGGGATGGCCGCTCCATAGGTCACCTGACCCGTGGAAGCCAGGGCCTGCAGGATACCCACGGAAGCAGAAGAGGACTGGATAATGGCCGTCAGCAAAGCACCGGCCAGAACGCCCAGAATGGGGTTGGAGAACATCAGCAGCACTTCCCGGAATGCCGGCACGTCACGCAGGCCGGACACAGCCCCGGCCATGGTATCCATGCCGAACATCAGCACGGCAAAGCCCAGCAGGATCATACCGGTGTCCTTTTTCTTGCTGGTCTTTCCGAACATCTGATAGATGATGCCGATCAATGCCAGAATGGGGGTAAAGGAAGTAGGCTTGAGCAGCTGTACCCAGAAATTGCTGCTCTCAATGCCCGTAAGGCTGAAGATCCAGGCCGTCACGGTGGTGCCCACGTTGGCACCCATAATGACGTTGATGGCCTGCCGCAGGCTCATAAGCCCGGAGTTGACAAAGCCCACCACCATCACCGTGGTGGCCGAGGAGGACTGGATCACCGCCGTTACCGCCAGGCCCGTGAAAAAGCCTGTCAGTTTGCCGGTGGTCAGCTTACCCAGCAGCGTTTTGAGCCCCTCACCGGCCCGGCTCTCCAGGGCGCTGCCCATCTGGTTCATACCGAAGAGGAACAGGCACAAGCCGCCCAACAGTGTCAATACGTCAAAAAAATCCATAATTCTCTCTTTCTCCCTTCCATGGGTTGGCTCATTGCTTCTATCATACCCGGCTGCAGGTAAAGTCGAAACCACGAAAAGGTTAAATCTATGTTAAATCGACAAAATAAGTCTCCTCATTTGCGAAAAAAAGGGCCCTGCGCCCGGCGGCACAGAGCCCTGTTGGTTACATGAGCTGCTGCTCGTTGATCATGAGCCGGAAATGAAGTCCCAGCTTTTCAGCGGCCTTGCGGCACAGCAGCATGCGGTTCATGAAGATTTCAAAGTAGTCCATCACCGAGCCGTACCGGGTGTCCACCGACAGCTTGAGCTTGATGAGGGTGCGGCTCTCATTGATTTTCAGCTCAGCCTTTTTCACCGAATAGTTCACCCGGTCATGGATATCAAAGTTGGTTTCATCCTGATTGCGCACCCGGCTGCGGCGCACGTCGGACTTATCGGCCAGGATCAGAGCGGCAGCCATGGGGCTGACAGGCCGGCCGGTGCCCTCGTCGTGGTTGCCGATGGCGGTGACGATCTCGGAGATCTCAGCGGCGTCCATGCCCAGATTATCCAGGATACGGAACGCCATCACGGCGCCGGACTGGGAATGGTCCACCCGGTTCACCAGGTTGCCGATATCGTGGAGATACGCAGCGATCTGCACCAGTTCCACCTGACGCTGGGGATACTCCAGAGTCTGGAGGATATAGCGGGCATTTTCAGCCACCATACCCACATGGGCAAAGCTGTGCTCAGTATAACCCAACTCCACCAGGGACTCATCCGCCTTGCGGATATAGGTATTGATGGTCTCATTCTTGCGGATCTCATCAAAAGTAATCATAAGCTTCTCCTTTCTGCCGGAACACCGTCGAAAAAGACGGTGATTTGTGTGCCCTGCTCCGGCTGGCTGCGCAGCTCCAGCCGGGCGTTGTGGAACTGGGCGGCGTGCTTGACGATGCTCAGGCCCAGTCCCGTTCCGCCGATGGCCTTGCTGTGGCTTTTGTCCACCCGGTAAAACCGTTCAAAAACCCGGCTTTGATGGGCATGGGGAATTCCGATGCCGGAGTCCGTCACCGTCAGGCAGGGCGTACCCTGCACCCGGGAAACATCCACATGCACCCAGCCTCCGGGCCGGTTATATTTTACGGCATTGTCGCACAGATTGTAAACCATTTCCTCCAGCAGCTGCCGGGACCCCCGGATCTCCGTGGGCTGACCCCGGACCTCCATGGTCACCTGGTGGTTGTCGGCGGCATACCGGAGATGTCCGGCAACCTGCCGGCACAGCTCATAGAGGTCCACCGTCTCCCATTCCATGTCCGCCCCGCCTTCATCCAGGTGGGACAGCTTGATGATATCCTCCACCAGTGCCACCAGCCGGCGGCTCTCCCGGTAGATATCTCCGGAAAATTCTGCCACCTTTTCCGGCGGCACCAATCCCTGGCTCATAAGCTCGGCAAAGCCGGAAATGGTGGTCAGGGGCGTTTTCAGTTCGTGGGAAACGTTGGCGGAAAATTCCCGGCGCAAAGCCTCCCGCTGCTCCCGCTCCGTCACATCCAGCAGCAGGATCACAGCGCCGGCTACCTGGCCGTTGGACTGCACAGGATTGGCCATCACCTGGTAGACGCTGCCGCCTCGTTCCATCAAATGCCCGGCATGGGCTCCGGAGAGGGCCGTCTCCACCGCCTGGCGCAAAGCCGTATCATCACAGCGCCGCAGATCGGCGCCCTTTTCCGTTTTCAGAAGCTCCCGGGCGCTGTGGTTGCCGGAGAGCACCGTGCCCTGCCGGTCCAGCAGCAAAAAGCCCTCGCTCATATGCTCCGTCAGGGCGGCAAACTCCCGGACACGGCGGTTGAGCTCATCCATCTGCCGCCGGATGGTCCGGTTCTGCTGCCGCAGCTTGTCTACCAGGGGCTGCAGCTCCGGGTAAGTGTCCTCCGGGTCATCCGGTGCGATTTCATTGATGGGCTTGGTGATCTCACGGGCCAGATACAGCGACCATGCGATGGCTACCAGCAGTACCGCAGCAGCGATCCCCATCAGCGGCCCCACCATACTCCACAGCAGCGCACCCAGACTGGTCTGGGTACGGCACAGCCGCAGCACCGTTCCGTCAGACAGCCGCAGGGCATAGTACAGATATTCCTCCTGCAGGGTATCCGAGCGGCGGCTGGCGGTACCGCTGCCATCCCGCAGCGCCGCAAGCACCTCCGGACGGCGGGCGTGGTTGTCCATCTGCCCCTGGTCTGCCCGGCTGTCATAGAGGACGGTGCCGTCGGCAGCGATGAGGGTCACCCGGTCTTCCAGTTCCAGATCCTGCAGCGTCTGGGTGTCCATCACCTGCTGCACCAGCCGGGCCTGGGCTTCCAGGGACCGGTAGGTCTCCTGGGCGGCACGCTGACGCAGCATGGCGGTAAACAGCGCACCGGCAATCACCAGCACCAGCACGCCCATCAAAAACGCATTGCGGAAGATCTTGCCGGTCATGCAGGGCCTCCCATCCGATAGCCCACACCCCGGACCGTTTCCACATACTGTCCCGCCGGGCCCAGCTTGGCCCGGAGAGTGCGGATGTGCACGTCCAGCGTCCGGTTTTCCCGCTCGCTGCCCAGACCCCACACCCGGTCCATCAGCTCCTGCCGGGGCACTACCTTGCCCTGCTGCTCCATCAGCAGCCACAGCAGCTGGAATTCCTTATTGGTCGGCACCACTTCCGTGCCGTCCACCTCCACGGTATGCCGGTCCCGGGATACCGTCAGACAGCCGCAGCGCAGCACCTGATCGCCGCCGGCAGGCTCCGCCCGGCGCAGCAGCGCCCGGACCCGGGCCAGCAGTTCCATCATGCCGAAGGGCTTGGAGATAAAGTCGTCCGCCCCGGCATCCAGACCCTGCACCCGGTCATACTCGGCGTTTTTCGCCGTCAGCATCACCACCGGCAGCTTCCGGGTCTGGGGACTGCTGCGCAGCTTCTGCAGCACCGTCAGTCCGTCCTCTTCCGGCAGCATGATATCCAGCAGCACCAGATCCGGCCGGCACTCCTCCAGCGCCTGGTAGAACTGAGAGGGACAGCCAAAGCCCTGGGCCTCATAGCCCTGGCTGGCCAGGGCATAGATCACCAGCTTGCGAATGCTGTCGTCATCTTCCAGTAAGTAGATCCGCATGGTACCTCCCGCCTGCAGCAATGCCGCAGGATTTTTCTCTGTTTCCATACTCATTCATACACCATAGCCGTGGAAATTGCAACCCCAAATCGCTGTCAAGTCAGCACCTCCCACTGCCGCACCTCCTGATAGATCCGCTCAATGAAGGAGTTGCCTCCCAGCGCCCGGTAGGCCTGATAGGAAAGGATAAAATTCTCCAGCTCATACTGCCGGATGGCCCCGGCTTCCCTGCGGCGGTAGTAGATCCGCAGCATATCACTGCGCAGCTGGCACTTGGCCCCCTCGGTGATCTTTCTGGCCCAGCGCACCATACCCCATATGGCTGCCGCAGCAGCCATGACGGCGGTAACGGCGCCGGAAGTCTGGATGATTTGTTCGGTCATGATTTTCACCTCCACTTATAGCGTGAAAACCCCGTATTTGTTGCCCGCAGTTGGGCAACAAATACGGGGTCAGGCGAAAATTTTTTCTCTATTTTCCCAGATCCTTCCGGGCGGGCCCTTCCAGACACCGGCCCTGCTGAGAAAACCGGGAGCCGTGGCACAGACAGTCCCAGGTATGCTCCTGCCCATTCCACTTCAGGGCGCAGCCCATATGGCTGCAGCGCCGCAGGGAGGGCCACAGCAGCCGCACACCGGCCTCCCAGCCGTTGGCCAGCAGCTGGGGATGGAGCATGGAGCGGCGGGGATCAAACAGGGATGCGTACGGGTTTTCCTTCCCCCGCACCAGATCACACAGCGCCATAGCGGCGCTCATGGCCCCGGTCATTCCCCATTTGTGGAATCCGGTGGCCACATAGACCGGCTCCTCACCGGCCCCGTACCGTCCGATATAGGGCATATCGTCCAGGGGCATGCAATCCTGGGCCGCCCACCGCCCCACCTCCAGGGCCCGGGGATAGTATCGCTTTGCAAATTCCTGCAGCTCCTGCCACCCGCCTCCCCGCTTGCCGGTACGGTGTCCGCCCCCGCCCAGCAGCAGCAAGTCCCCGGCATTGCGGAAAGACAGACCACCTTCCACCCCGTCGATATACATGCCCGCCACATCCTGAGCTCCGGAAAGGGCCAGCACATAGGAGCGGTGCTGGTAGAGCTTCATGAAATATGCTCCCCGCCACTTCAGAAACGGAAAATGGGTGGTCACAATCACCGCCTTTGCCTGCACGCTGCAGCCGTTGGCGCATACCGCCCGTGTTCCGTTGAGGACTTCCACCGGCGTATGCTCCCGGATAGGCAGCTGCCGGGCCAGCTCATAGGCAAATTTCAGCGGATGGAACTGGGCCTGTCCCGGCAGTTCTATTCCGCCCGCCACAGGAAACGGCAGCGGCAGCGTGTCATGGTAGCGAATAGGTGCGCCGATTTCCTGCAGTACCTGCATTTCCTGCCGTAGGATCTCCCCATCCTGAAGGGTATAGACAAAGGCGCTTTTCTCCCGGAAATCGCAGTCCATCCCGGCACACAATCTGCGGAACTGCTCCAAAGCCCGGGTATTGGCCTCATAGTACTGCGCCGCCCCCTCTTTTCCCAGCCGCCGGTGCAGCTTGTTATAGATGAGACCGTGCTGGGCAGTGATTTTACCGGTGGTGCATCCGGTGGTTCCGCCTCAGATCTCACGGGCCTCCAGCAGCAGGCAGGGCACACCAGCCTGCTGCAGCAGATGAGCGGTCAGCAGACCTGCCATACCTCCGCCGATGATCAGAACATCCGTTTTGGCATCCTGCTCCAGTGGGGGAAATCCGGGGTGCCGGGCCGTTTGCTGCCAGATGGATTCCATAAAAAGCATCCTCCTTGCCTCAGATGCTTCTATGGTTCCGCAGATAGTCCGGCTTTATCCCTGAACAGATGTATAATCAGCAGCAGAATGCCGCAGAATAAGGCTGTAACGCCAGAAAAAGGAGCTGTGGGGAGATGAAACCATATTTCTGCGGATGGTATTTCAAATGTCAGAGCCCACAGCAGACGCTGGCAGTGATCCCCTCCATCCACCGCACCCCGGAGGGCACCCGGTGCTGGCTGCAGCTCATCACCCGGAAGGGCGCCTGGCATGTACCGCTGCCTGCTGAGTCCTTCCGGCGGTCGGATCATCCCCTGGATGTCACAGCAGGGGGCAACCATTTCTCCTCCACAGGTCTGTCCCTGGCGGTTGAACAGCCGGACTGTCAGGCCCACGGCTCCCTGTCCTTCGGCCCTCTTACACCGTTGCGCTATGATATCATGGGGCCGTTCCGATATGTCCCCGGCCTGGAATGCCGCCATAGTGTAGTCAGTATGCGCCATTCCGTCACCGGCTCCCTGCAGATCAACGGCCAAGACTTTTGCTTTGACGGTTCCCCAGGGTATATCGAAGGAGACCGGGGCAGTTCCTTCCCCTCCGCCTATGTCTGGAGCCAATGTTTCTGGCCTGGCGGATCACTGATGCTCAGTGTGGCCCGGGTGCCGGTAGGGCCTGCAGCCTTCACCGGCGTGATCGCCGTCGTCCGCACCCCGGACCAGGAATACCGCATGGCCTCCTACTTGGGTGCCCGGGCCGTTCAGACAGAGCAAGGGAAGGTCGTGATCCGTCAGGGCGCCACGGAACTTACTGCCCGGCTGCTGGAACAGCCGGCGCACTCGCTGCTGGCGCCGGATCAGGGCGCTATGCGCCGCCGTATCCGGGAAAGCGTGTGCTGCCGGGCCGTTTATCAGCTCACCCGGCACGGCCGTACGGAGCTGGACTTTACCAGCGGCTGTGCGTCTTTTGAATGTGAATATCCCCGCTGAGTACGCCAAAAAAGAGCAGCCGCATGTTTTTGCAGCTGCCATGACAAAAAAATAGTCGCAAGCATTGCTGCTTGCGACTATTTGGTCCGAGTGTTGAGATTCGAACTCAAGGCCTCTTGAACCCCATTCAAGCGCGATACCAAACTTCGCCACACCCGGATATTGCATTGCTGAGCGATTCAGCTTAATTAGGATATCACATCTTTTTCGGTTTTGCAAGTCTTTTTTTCACAGATTATAAATTTCTTTTTATTGACAAACCACTCAGCCCATGATATCATATTAAATGCGTCTGATTCGGTATGACTTTCACACGGAGAGATGGCTGAGTGGTTGAAAGCACCGGTCTTGAAAACCGGCGATGTGAAAGCATCCGTGGGTTCGAATCCCACTCTCTCCGCCAGACGTTGTTTTCTAAAAACCGCATATCTGCAGAAGTACCCAAGTGGCCGAAGGGGCTCCCCTGCTAAGGGAGTAGGCGGCTTAAAAACCCGCGCGAGGGTTCAAATCCCTCCAACAGAGAAAAAAAGGGAGGCTAAAAAAGATATTGAGGACAAAACCTCAGTATTTTCAAGGCTTCCGAGGCCCGTAGATCAGCAGATCTACGGGCCTTATTTTTCCGATATTTTACCCTGTGCCATCCACTCTGGC
>CALWXA010000090.1 GCA_944385395.1 uncultured Oscillospiraceae bacterium
TCGTGATTACATCGGGAACGGCGTCCCAGTTGATTGCGTGTTCTTTCATGACAATACACCTCATATCTTGATAAGCTTTGTCGGCATTCGAACTGTCCGTGTATTGCCTATTGATTTTTGTTCTTTCCGTTCTTTCCGCAGTTCTTTCCAAAAGCGGAAAAATCGCTGATTGGAACCGATGGGCGATTCCTCCGTATTTCCGGGCGATTTTTTCAAAAAGTCCAGATTTCATGCGGGTTTGTGGGCGTACAAGGCTGGCTGAAACTGACAGGAGAAAACATGTAATTAACAGACGGTGATAAAACTCGAAATCAGTTTGGGAGCAATCCCACGTGGGTTCGAATCCCACCCGCTGCGCCACGTCGGGGCAAGCTTTATATCGCTTGCTCCGACTTTTTTCAAAAGTCAGAGCGCACTCATGCCGCTGCTCCTCCTCTCCAAATCACAACCGCTTGCGCTGGGTTGCGATTTGGTTTTGGGCACGAGCCTGAAAGCTGCGGCATCTATACCGTTGCAATGTTCCACGTCGGAGCAAGCCTTTTCCCGCTTGTTCCGACTTTTTTGCGAAACACGGTACCACCTACGGTATATTTTCTGCTATACTGGAACAAGCAGCCGGTAATCGTCCCGGCAGTCAGGAAAGAACAGGAAGGATGAGCGGGCCATGCCTTTGGAGCTGAGCATTGTATTTTTCATCACGGAGCTGGTGGGTACCATTGCCTTCTCCATATCCGGGGCTATGCTGGCCATCCAGCGGCAGCTGGATCTCTTCGGCGTGGTATTTCTGGGCAGCATCACCGCCATTGGCGGCGGCATCACCCGGGATCTGCTGCTGGGGCAGATTCCGCCCCAGTCCTTTGTGGATTACCTCTACCCCCTCATTGCCGCCCTCACCGCCGCACTGGTCTTTCTGCTGGTGGCTCTGCGGCAGCGGCGGAACAAGCCTCTGCAGCTCATCAACGACGGCATTTTGAACGTTTTTGATGCGGCGGGCCTGGGTATTTTCTCCGTCATCGGCGTACAGAGCACCGTACAGGCCGGGTTCGGCAGCAATGCTTTCTTCTGCGTCTTTTTGGGTATGACCACCGGCATCGGCGGCGGCGTGCTGCGGGACGTTCTCAGCCATGCCACACCGGCGGTACTGCGCAAGCACATCTACGCTCTGGCCTCCCTGGCAGGGGCCTTATGCTACTACCTGCTGCGGACCCGGATGCCCACAGCCTCGGTGCTGCTGAGCGTGGCCTTGGTGGTGGTGCTGCGGGTGCTGGCCAGTCATTACCGCTGGACTCTGCCCCGGATCTCCCTGTGAGAAATGCCTGAGATTCGTCTGAGAAATCTAATAAGAAAAAGGGACACCTACGTGTCCCTTTTTCTTATTTTATAACCACTGATGATACCGCCGGAGATATCCACGCTTCACCACGGTAGCCAAGGCCAGGTAGCCCGCCACGCACACCGCCAGGTACAGGAAGTAGCTTCCCGGCAGGGCAGCGAAGCCCAGCAGCGGCCCAAGAGGCGTAAAGGGGATCACCGTCACCACCGCCGTACCCAGTACCGTCAGCACCGTTACCGCCGGAGCGGCAGAGCTGGCCAGAAAGGGGGCTTTGGGCGTACGGAGCATATGGATCACCAGGGACTGGGTCCACATGGACTCGATGAACCAGCCCGCCTGGAACAGCGCCACATACTGCAGCTGCAGCGCCGCCAGCTCTCCGCCGGACCAGTGGGCCGCCAGCTGATGGTAGGGCACGCCGCCGCTGACCATCGCCGGGCAGATCACAAAGTACAGCACGGCATAGGTCAGAAGGTCGAACACCGAGCTCACCGGACCCATCCAGACCATAAAGCGGCTGACGGAAGATGCGTCCCAGGTACGGGGCACCGTCAAAAACTCCGGGTCCACATTGTCCCAGGGCAGCGCCGTGCAGGACACATCGTAGATCAGGTTCAGCAGAATCAGCTGCAGGCTCATCATGGGCAAAAACGGCAGCAGCGCCGAGGCCACCAGCACCGAAAAGATATTGCCGAAGTTGGACGAGGCCGTCATCTTGATGTATTTGATCATATTGGCGTAGGTCCGGCGGCCCTCCAGAATGCCCTGCTCCAGCACCATCAGGTCCTTTTCCAGCAGGATGATGTCCGCCGACTCCTTGGCAATGTCCACCGCCGTATCCACGCTGATGCCGATATCCGCCGCCTTCATGGCCGCCGCATCGTTGATGCCGTCCCCCAGGAAGCCCACGGTATGGCCCCGGCGGCGCAGCACGGTGATGACCCGGGCCTTCTGCTCCGGCGTCAGGCGGGCAAAGACCTGGGTGTGCTCTGCCGCCTGGCCCAGCTGCTCATCGCTCATCTCCTCCAGCTCCGGGCCCAGCAGCATGCTGCGGACCTCCAGCCCCACCTGGCGGCAGATGGTAGCGGTGACCTTCTCGTTGTCGCCGGTGAGCACCTTGGTGGTGACCCCGTGCTCCCGGAGGGCCTGGATGGCAGCGGGCGCAGAATCCTTGGGGGGATCCAGGAAAGCCAGATACCCCATCAGCACCATCTCCCGCTCATCGGCGGCGCTGAAGGCGCCCACCGGGGAGGGATCGGATTTCTGGGCGATCACCAGTACCCGGAACCCCCGGTCATTGAGCTGCCGGACGGTGTCCAGCATGGTCCGGCGAAGCCGGGCCGTCAGGGGCTCCACGCTGCCGTCCACCTCCACAAAGGAGCAGACCTCCAGCATCTCCTCCACGGCTCCCTTGGCGACCATCTGGGTCTTGCCGGTGCGGCTGCGTACCACCGTGGAAAGACGCCGGCGGGCAAAGTCGAAGGGCACTTCGTCCACCTTTTCATAGGCAGCGGAGAGATCCACCAGCTGAGGATCCCGCTCCTCCGCCTCTTCCGTCTTGCGGATGATGGAGAGGTCCATCAGATTCCGGTAGCCCGTCTGGAAATAGCTGTTGAGATAGGCATGGCGCAAAACCCGCATGTCCTCCTGGCCATTGACGTTCAGGTGATACTCCAGCACCACCTCATCCCGGGTGAGGGTACCGGTCTTGTCGGTGCAGAGGATGTCCATGGCCCCAAAATTCTGGATGGCATGGAGATTCTTCACAATGGTCTTTTTCCGGCTCATCACCACGGCCCCTTTGGCAAGGCAGGTGGTGACGATCATGGGCAGCATCTCCGGCGTCAGGCCCACCGCCACGGAGATGGCAAACAAAAAGGCCTGGAGCCAGTTACCCTTGGTGATGCCGCACAGGATCAGCACCAGGGGCGCCATCACCAGCATGAAGCGGATCAGCACCCGGCTGACGTCATTGACGCCTCTGGTAAAGCCCGTTTCCTCCCGCCGGGCGGTGACGGCGGCGGCCATGGAGCCGAAGAGGGTATCGTCTCCGGCACAGATCACCACCGCCAGGGCGGTGCCGGAGATGACGTTGCTGCCCATGAAGGCCAGGTTTGGCTGGTCCGTCAGGCCCAAAGTTTCCGTGGAAACGGCGGCGGTTTTCTCCACCGGTACACTCTCCCCGGTAAGGCCCGACTGGGTGACGAAGAGGTCCTTGGCCTCCAAAATCCGCACATCCGCCGGGATCATATCCCCTGCCGACAGGTGGACGATATCGCCCACCACCACTTCTTCCAGGGGGATCTCCTGGCGGGGGCAGCCCTTACGCACCACGGTGCAGGTGGTGGTGATCATAGCCAGCAGCGCTTCGGCTGCCCGGCCGCTGCGGCTTTCCTGGACAAAGCGCAGGGTGCCGGAGATGACCACCATGGTCAGGATGATCACCACCGTGGCCCACTGCTCCTCCGAGGGATTGCTGCCCAGCAGGGAAAACCGGGGCAGGATGATATCCGTCACCACGGACACCACCATCAGACAAAGAAGAATTGCAGTAAAGGGGTTGATGAACGCCTCCACCAGCCGGCCGGGCAGGGATTTGCCCCGGGCACGGCGCACGGCATTGGCACCCATGGTCTCACGGCTGTGCAGCGCGCCCTGGGCGTCCAGTCCGCACAGATTGGTGCCGGCTGCTGCCAGCACCTCCTGTACGGGATGGGATGCGGCATACTGCAGCCGCTGCTGGCACAGATCCCGCCGGGCGCTGCGGCGGGCGGCTGCGCTGAGGTCTTTTCTTTTCATGGCTTGTTTCCTCCTTCCTTTGGATGGGAAGGTCACAGCCCATTGCGGCAGGCGCTGACGCTCCCGCACAAGGGCACCGGCCTTCCGGTTGTGGGACTTCCGTCCGCGCTCATGCCGTTCACCTCCTTGTGTGTTGGATGGCCCTGAGAGGCCTGGTACCAGCATACAAAAAACGCAGGGAAATCAACAGGGGCAAACCCTTGCGATTTCCTTGCGTTTTTGTAAGATTCTTGCGCTCTACAGCCGGTCGCTGAATTTATAGCCGATGCCCCAGATGGTGAGGATGTATTCCGGGGCATCCGGGTTGGGTTCGATCTTCCGGCGGAGCTTGCGGATAAAGGCCATGATGTTGCTGTCGTCCATCAAATAGGCGCTCTCCCACACCGCCTGATAGATCTGCTCTTTGGTGAACACCTGTCCCCGGTTCCGGGCCAGGAACAGCAGGATATCAAACTCCTTGGGGGTCAGGGCGATCTCCGTGTCGCCCCGCAGCACCTTCCGGGCGGCGGGGTAGATCCGCAGCTGGCCGCACTGGATGCAGCTGCTGTTCTCACTCCGGCCGCTGCCCAGCTCCAGCAGCAGCGAGGTGCTCTCGCCGGTGGCCAGATCCTCCACCGCCTGCCGCAGCTCCCACAGGCCGGGGAGGTCAGGCGGAGCCTGCCGCAGGGCTTGCGTAAGCCAATCCTGCACCTGGGGCGTCAGTTCCACCACGCCGATTTTTCTTTGCATCGTTCCCTCCCCCTTTCTACAGCAATTCGCCGTATCGCCGGCAGTAGCCTGCCTTCACCGCCGTCACCGCCGCGGCGTACAGCAGCACGGTACCGGCCAGGAATGCGTAATAGATCCCGGGCAGAGCCGTCAGCCCCAGCAGCGCCCCCAGAGGCGTAGCGGCCAGCAGCGTGAAAACTCCGATGCCCGCCAGCGTCACCGCCAGCACCGGAGGCGACGGGCGGCTGTGGACGAAGGGAATGCCGGGGGTCCGCAGCAAGTACAGGATCAGCACCTGGGTCCACAGGGATTCCAGCAGCCAGCCGGTCTGGAACAGGGCGATGAACTGCAGCTGAGCGGCGGTGGAAAGGGTATGGAAGCTGCCGCCGCAGACGCCGGGACACAGTACGAAGAACAAAAAGGCGAAACTGAGCACATCGAATACCGAACTCACCGGGCCGAACCGCAGCATGAACCGGGGCAGGGTGCGGCCGGTCCATTCCGGCGGCGCCGCCAGCAGGGACTGGTCCACACGGTCCCAGGGCAGCACCAGGCACAAAATATCATAAAAGAGGTTCAGCAGCAGAAGCTGCACGGCGGTAAGGGGGAAGAAGGGCAGGAACAGCGACGCCGCCACCACCGCCAGAATATTGCCGAAATTGGAAGAAGCGGTGATCTTGATGTACTTATTCATATTGGCGAAGGCCTTGCGGCCCTCCAGGATCCCCTGCTCCAGCACGTTCAGATCCTTCTTCAGCAGCACCACGTCCGCCCGTTCCTTCAGCTCAGAGGCCGCCGTATCCACGCTGATGCCTACATCCGCCTGGAGCTGGGCGGGCAGATCGTTCATGCCGTCCCCCAGGTAGCCCACGGTATGGCCGTTGGCCTGCAGCAGCGCCACGATGCGGCTCTTCTGGCCGGGGGTCAGCTGGGTAAAGATCCGGGTCTGCTCCACCGCCACCGGCAGCTGCTGCTCATCCAGGGCTTCCAGCTGACGGCCCGTCAGGATGCGGTCCGTGTCCAGGCCCAGACGGCGGCACACCGATATGGTGGCCCGGCTTTCGTCGCCGGTAAGCACCCGCACGTCCACCTGCAGCTGCCGTAGCTTTTGGATGGCCTGGGCCGCACTTTGCTTGGGGGCGTCGAAAAACGCCAGGTAGCCCAGTAGGCAGAAGTCCGATTCCTCCCCGGTAAGGACGATGTCCTCCGTATGGCGCACCGCCACCGCCAGCACCTTCATGCCGTCCTGGGCCATCTCCTCCACCACTTCCCGGATGCTCTCCAGGCCTTCCGGGCCCATGGCCTCCCGCTGGCCGCGGTACTGGACATAGCGGCAGCAGGCCGCCACCTCCTCCACGCTGCCCTTGATGATTTCCAGCTGCCGCTCCCCGTCCCGAACCAGCACGGCGGCGTATTTCCGGCGGTAGTCGAAGGGCAGCTCATCCACTTTGGGATATGCCCCCTCCAGGTCCCGGAAGTGGCCTTCCCGGCCGGGCATGGTCCGGCAACGGAGGATGGCGGTATCCAGATGGTTCTGGGTACCGGTATGGTAGCAGCTGTTGAGATAGGCATAATCCAGCACCTGGGCGCTTTCGTTGCCTAAGACGTCCAGGTAATATTCCAGCAGCACCGTGTCGGCGGTGAGGGTGCCGGTCTTGTCCACGCACAGTACATCCATGCTGCCGAAGCCCTGCATGGCGTTGATGTTCCGCACCACCGTCTGCTTTTTGTTCATCTCATGTCCGCCCCGGGCCAGGCAGGCGGTGGTGACCATGGGCAGCAGCTCCGGCGTCAGGCCCACCGCCACCGACAGGGCAAACAGCAGCGCTTCCAGCCAGCTGCCCCGGCTCCACCAGCACACCAGGAACACCGCCGGTACCAGCACCACCATGAAACGGATCAGGACCCAGGCGATGGAATTGGCACCCCGGTCAAAGCCCTGCTTGCGCCGGGCCTCCACGGTGCGCAGCGCGCCGTATATCGTATCACTGCCCACCGCCAGCACCACGCCCCGGCCGCTGCCGCCGGTGACGGTGCTGCCCTGGAAGGCCAGATTTGCATAGCCGCCGATGCTCTCCGGTTCCTCCGGAAGGGGCGATGCCTCTTTGCGCAGCACACCGCTCTCACCGGTGATCACCGACTGGGACAGCCGCAGGTCCTGTGCCTGGATCACCCGCAGATCCGCCGGGACACGCATCCCCGGTTCCAGAGTCACCAGGTCACCCACCACCAGCTCCGCCGGGTCCAGCCGCTGCCAATGGCCGTCCCTGCACACCGGCACCGGCTCCCACTCCTGACGGGTCAGGCGATGGGTCAGGCCTCGGGTCCGCAGCTCCTGCACCAGGCGTACGGCGCTGCTGAGCACCAGCATAGCCAGAATGATGGCGGCGGTGGAGAAGCTCTTTTCATACTCCTGGGGCAGCAGCATAGCCGTAACGCCGGAGATCACCGCCAGCACCAGCAGCACCATCGTGAAGGGATTTACCACCGCCCGCTGCAAGCAGCGTCCGACGCCTCCCTCTTCCCGCTGGGCCCGGTTGTCGCCGTATTGCCGCCGCTGTTGCGCCACCTGACGCTGCTCCAGCCCACGATCAGAAACGCCCAGTTCCCGGAGCATCTCTTCCGCCGGTTGGCAGGCATATTTCCGCAGTCGTTGATGGACCGCTTGCTGCATCCTCCATCCCTCCTCTGGTGTTTTTTCTTATCATACCATAAATCTTCTCCCATTCCCCTTACTTTTTTCTTGCGTTCTCATATTCCCTCTGTTGGTCAAAAAATTTAGCAATTTATCACGCTAAAGCGTTGACAAATCCTGAGACATATGGTATGATAGGCCACGATCAGAAGAGGCGTACAGCCGCAGGCAACAAGGCTGTGCAGCTCACCGGGATGCGGAGAAGCGTTCCGGGACAGGATTTTGTGTTTGTATCAAATAAGAGGAGAGTTGTTATGAAAAAGGTATTTGCATTGCTGCTGACGGCCCTGCTGGTACTGGGCTGCACCGCCTGCGGCGGCGGAGAAACCGCAGACCGGCTGGAAGAGATCAAATCCAAGGGCGTCATCACCCTGGCTACGGAGCCGTACTTCGCACCCTATGAGTTCGTGGATCCCGCCAAGACCGGGGACGATCAGATCGTGGGCATGGACATTGAGATCGCCAAGTACATCGCCGACAAGATCGGTGTGGAGCTGGAGATCGTGGCCCTGGACTTCACGGCGGTACTCAGCAGCGTAGCCGATGGCAAGTATGATTTCGCCATCTCCGCCATGGCCTACTCCCCCGCCCGGGCAGAGGCCATGAAGCTCTCCGACGTGTACTACTCCGGCGGTCAGGGCTACGGCCTGATGATGCGGGCCGAGGATGCCGGGAAGTATGAATCCGTGGAAGATCTGGCCGACGCCGTCATCATCACCCAGAGCGGTTCGGTACAGGAATTCCTGTACAACGATCAGGTGAAGGGCGCCTGCAAGGAGTTCAAACTGGTGGCCAACATGACCGACGGCTATCTGGCAGTGTCCGAGGGTAAGGCAGACGTGTGCATCTGCGATGCCGCCTCCGGCCAGCTGTATGCCGACGCCAACGGCGGTCTGGTGATCTCCGATTTCCGCTTCGACGTAGATCCCAACATGAACGGTGTGGTAGTGGGAACCAATCTGGAAGGCACCGACAGCCTGATGGATGTCATCAACCAGTGCATCGCCGAGCTGAAGGAGTCCGGCCAGCTGGAAGAGTGGAACAGCTACTACACCGAATATGCCAAATCCCTGGGCATCGAATGAGTTTTTGCCAATGAACGGAGCTGATGGACGATGGACAAAATCATCGGCATTGTAGAAAAATATTATCCGGTATACCTCTCCGGCCTGTGGGGCACGCTGTGGATCAGCGCCGTGGTGGTGCTCATCGGCACCGTGCTGGGCATGGGTGTGGCCGCCATGCGGATGAGCCGCATCAAGCCCCTGAACTGGATCGCCGACATCTATATAGAGATCATCCGGGACACCCCCATCCTGCTGCAGCTGTATTTCTTCTGGCTGCTGCTGCCCAAGGTGATGCCATTCTCCCTGTCGGATACCCAGTGCATCATCGTGGCTCTGGTGGTGAATGCCGCCGCCTACATCTCCGAGATCATCCGCTCCGGTATCGGTGCGGTGGATAAAGGACAGTGGGAGGCCGCCCGGAGCATCGGGCTGTCCCAGGTCCACATGATGGCTTACGTGATTCTGCCCCAGGCGGTGAAAAACATCCTGCCGGCGCTGTGCAATGAGTTCATCAGCACCGTCAAGGGTACTTCCCTGGCCAGCGTTTTCTTCGTGGGCGAGCTGATGACCAGCTTCAAAACGGTGCAGAGCGCCACGTTCCTGGCTTTGGAATCCCTGATCGTGGTAGGTGTCATCTACTTCACGGTAAACTTCGTGCTCTCCCGTCTGCTGCGGGTACTGGAAAGGAGGCTGATGGTCAGTGACTGACGCCATCATCCGCACCGAAGGGCTCTATAAGAGCTTCGGTGAGCTGCAGGTGCTCAAGGGCATCGACGTATCCATCCGCAAGGGTGAGGTGGTGTCCATCATCGGCCCTTCCGGCGGCGGCAAGTCCACCTTTCTGCGGTGCCTGAACCTGCTGGAGACTCCCACCGGCGGCAAGATCTGGTTCAAGGGCCAGGAGCTTACCGGCAAGAAGCCCAATGTCCGGCAGCTGCGCCAGCAGATGGGCATGGTATTCCAGAATTTCAACGTATTCCCCAACATGACGGTGCTGGACAACGTGACGCTGGCACCGGTATTGGAAAAGAAAATCCCCAAGCAGCAGGCTCGGGAACAGGCCATGGCCCTGCTGCAGCGGGTGGGATTGGGCGACAAGGCCGCAGAATATCCCCGGAAGCTCTCCGGCGGACAGAAGCAGCGGCTGGCCATTGTCCGGGCCCTGGCCATGGAGCCGGAGGTCATGCTCTTTGACGAGCCCACCAGCGCGTTGGACCCGGAGATGGTGGGCGAGGTGCTGGACGTAATGAAAGAACTGGCCCAGGAGGGGATGACCATGGTGGTGGTCACCCACGAGATGGGCTTTGCCCGTGAGGTGGGCAACCGGGTGCTGTTCATGGCCGACGGCCGGCTGTTGGAGCAGGGCACCCCGGCTGATATCTTTGAACATCCCCAGCACCCGCGCTTGAAGGATTTCTTGAGCAAGGTGCTTTGATCGCGGAGGCAACGCAAATTACATGGAGACCACAAACAAACAGGCCGCGCTGGCGGCCATCGACCGGTACGCCGACCTGCTGTGCAACGTCAGCGACAAGATCTGGGATTTTGCGGAGTTGAGCCTGCAGGAGAGCCGTTCGGCCGATCTGTATTGCGCCGAACTGGAAAAACTGGGCTTTGCGGTGGAGCGGGGCGTCGCCGGCATCGACACCGCCTTCTGCGCCAAATGGGGCAGCGGCAAGCCGGTGATCGGCATCCTGGCCGAGTACGACGCGCTGAGCGGGCTGTCCCAGCAGGCGGGCAAGACCGAGCCGGTGCCCCGCACCCCGGGCGGCTGCGGCCACGGCTGCGGCCACAACCTGCTGGGGGCGGGCAGCATGGCCGCCGCCCTGGCCATCAAGGAATATCTGACCCTCACCGGCCATCCCGGCACGGTGGAATTCTACGGCTGCCCCGGCGAGGAGGGCGGCGCCGCCAAGGCCTTTATGGCCCGGGACAACATCTGGCGGCATCTGGACGCGGCCCTGACCTGGCACCCCGGCGAGGTGAACGAGGTGGTCACCGGGTCCTCCAACTCCTGCATCCAGACCCAGTACTTCTTCCACGGGGTGGCGGCCCACGCGGCCGGCGCGCCGGAGCGGGGCCGCAGCGCCCTGGACGCGGTGGAACTGATGAACATCGGGGTGCAGTTTTTGCGGGAGCACATG
>CALWXA010000091.1 GCA_944385395.1 uncultured Oscillospiraceae bacterium
CTGATGGGCGGCTCTACCCTGACGGTGAATCAGTGCGAGATCTCTGACAGCACCTTTTCCGCTTTCTTCATGGTGGCACCCATTGCTGCTTATGGTACAGCAGCCCAGGTGGATGTGAACGGCATCCGCCTGTCCGGCAACACCATCGAAGCTGTGGAGATGGCCGATACTAACTATACCGTTGACCCTGTTACCGGCGCCCAGTATTGGGAAGGCTACCTGAATGCCTCCACCACGGCGGTGTTTGATGACGGAAAGACGGCGACTGGAGCAGGCTCTGAGATTACTCTGGTAGCAGAGGTGGACGGCTATGCCTATCCCACCCTGGCCGATGCGGTTAACGCTGTAGCCAAGTCTGAGAGCAAGAAGGGCACCGTAAAGCTGCTGCAGGACGCTTCCGGCGCCGGTATCGCTCTGTACAACAGTGAGACCGGCAGCGGTGTGGATCTGACCATCGACCTGGGCGGACACACCTACACCTGCACTGAGCCTGTGGGATCTCCCAACTCGGAGAGCCAGGCGGTGCATCTGGAGCGGGACAATACGGTGCTGCTGAAAAATGGTACCATTCAGGCAACTGCCGACAAGGGGATCGGGATGATGGTGCAGAACTATTGCGATCTGACTATGGAGGATCTGACGCTGATTGGTGCCGCCGGAACGCAGTATGGTATCTCCTCCAACTACGGCGACATGATTCTGAACCGGGTTTCCGTGAAGAACGTTACCACGGGCATTGATGTGATGCATTGGCTGGGCACCGGCTATGAAGACAAGGCGCCTACCATGGTGATCAACAACACCGATGAACAGATCGTGGAAGGCGGCATCGATGTCTATTGCTATGATGATGCCACGCATAAGGTAGTGGATACCTGCGAGGAAGAGGCATCTCTGACCCTCAACGGCGGTATCTATACCGTTGATCCTACCGCCTATCTGCCGGAGGATGGCGGCGTGGTGGTAAAGACGGACAGCGGCTATGTGGTGCACCACCTGGTGGCTGTACCGGCCAAGGATGCCACCTGCACGGAACCGGGCAACATTGCCTGCTTCTACTGTGACAGCTGCGGCAAGTACTTCGCAGATGAGGATTGTGCCGAGGAACTGGCAGCTGAAGGCATTGTGGTTCCCGCCAAGGGCCACAACTTTGTGGACGGTGTCTGCACGGTATGCGGCGCTGAAGAAACCAGTCCTGAGACTGGCGACCACAGCCAGCTGGGCCTGTGGATGGCTCTGGTGCTGATTTCCTGCGGCGGTATTGCTGTCCTGGCGGTCAGCAAGAAGCGGCAGAGCAAGCGGTAAAATAGGCAACAGAAAAGCGGCAGAGGATTTTCCTCTGCCGCTTCTTTATTGACAAAACTCCATAAGCACACATATAATAATAACTAAATAATGTACACCAAAACCACAAAAAGCGCCTTACGGATCATGAGCAAGGAGGTTGCAATGAAGAAACACGCAAAACCGCTGATTTCGCTGCTGCTTGGAGCAGTACTGGGGTACCTATTGTATTATTACTTCTTTATGGATGTTGTGGTGCTCTTTTTTTCCAGCGGGTTCTTCTATTTGGCTATCAGCATCATCGTTTTGCTCATGAGTATTGTCGGCTGCAGCGCGCTTATATCCATGATATTGCAAAGGCGAATCAGCAGGTGGATGCTTGACTTGCTGATGGCAGCATATATCGTGGCGATGCTGATTATTCTGTTCGCAAGGCAGTCTGTGGGGCGCATTGCCGTCTGGAATCCTTTGACTGGGCTTTCGGAAATGAACGATCTTGAAATGCTGGCGGAAAGTGCCCTGAATCTGATTCTGTTTATCCCTGCCGGCTTTTTCCTGCGAAATATGAAAACCAACAGAGCCGCCATACTGACTTTGGCTGTTGCTATAGGAATTGAGGTAATCCAGTACGTCACCATGCGGGGGATATTTGATACACTGGACATCATCCTCTATGTGTTGGGCATGGCGATGGGCACCATTATCTTCAGAAAGATCAATCTGCGAGTAGAATAGCAGTATATAGTTGATGCGAGAAAAGCCCCGACTCCTGCAGGAGAGGGGCTTTCTCATTTGCTTCGGGCAGGGGAGCGAAAAAGAGCGGCACGGAAACTTCCGTGCCGCTCTTTTTGTACGTTACAGGTTGGCCAGTACGTCCGGAGATACCTGGACGTTTACCATGCCCACCGTGTTGGGATTTACTGCTGCCTTGACCGGAGCCGGTGCAGCGGCTTCCTGATACTTTTCGGGATGATCCCGACGATCGATAAACTTGGGCGCCACATGGGGGAACAGAGCCAGGCTCAGGACGTCTTCCTCGCTGCGGGCGATGTCCTTGAACTCCTCCTTGTACTTCTCCAGTTCGGGTTCCAGAAGGTCTGCCGGACGGCAGGTGATGACATCTTCCGGAGAAATACCAGCTTTGGCCCGGACCTCTTCATTGACCTTGCCGGGCAGCTGGCCATATTCGCCTTTCAGCATGGCCTTGGATTCCTTGGGGAAGGTCTTGTAGCGCTCGCCCATGATGACGTTCATCACGGCCTGGGTACCCACGATCTGGCTGGAGGGGGTCACCAGGGGAGGATAACCGAAGTCCTCACGGACGCGGGGGATCTCCGCCAGCACGTCGTAGTACTTGTCTTCCTTACCAGCCTGCTTGAGCTGGGAGATCAGGTTGGACAGCATGCCGCCGGGCACCTGATAGAGCAGGGTGTTGGTATCCACATTCAGCACCTTGGGATCCAGAGAACCGGCGTCCTTCAGGCGCTGTGCCACCTTGCGGAAATGCACGGCAGCTTCGCTCATCTTGCCCAGATCCAGGCCGGTGTCACGGACGGTGCCCTGCAGCGTGGCCACCAGAGACTCGGTAGCGGGCTGGGAGGTGCCGTTGGCCAGGGGAGACAGGGCGGTATCCACGATATCCACGCCGGCGTAGGCTGCCATCAGCAGCGTCATGTCGCCGGTACCGGAGGTGTTGTGGGTATGGAGATGAATGGGGATGGAGACCGTTTCCTTCAGAGCCTTTACCAGGGAGTAGGCATCCATGGGCAGCAGCAGGTTGGCCATGTCCTTGATGCAGATGGTATCGGCGCCCATCTGCTCCAGCTCCTTGGCCAGCTTTACAAAGTAGGCCTCATTGTGGATGGGAGAGATGGTGTAGGACAGGGTAGCTTCCACCTGTCCGCCGTACTTCTTGGTGGACTTGATGGCCTGTTCCAGGTTGCGCACATCGTTGAGGGCGTCGAAAATCCGGATGATGTCGATGCCGTTTTCAATGGACTTGCGGCAGAAAGCGTCCACCACGTCGTCGGCGTAGTGCTTATAGCCCAGGATGTTCTGGCCGCGGAAGAGCATTTGCAGCTTGGTGTGGGGCAGGCCCTTGCGCAGCGTCCGCAGACGCTCCCAGGGATCTTCGTTGAGGAACCGCATGCAGGCGTCGAAAGTGGCGCCGCCCCAGCACTCCAGGGAGTAATATCCGATGGAGTCCAGGATCTCCAGAGCCGGCAGCATATCCTCGATGGTCATGCGGGTAGCGGCCTGAGACTGATGGGCGTCGCGCAGGATCGTGTCAGTGATCAGCAGCGGTTTATTAGACAGAAATTCCATGTATGATACCTCGCTTCCATTAACCGAACAGGGAGATCAGCACACCTGCGGCGATGGCGGAGCCGATGACACCCGCCACGTTGGGGCCCATGGCATGCATCAGCAGGAAGTTGCTGGGATTGGCCTCCTGACCCACCTTCTGGGAAACACGGGCAGCCATGGGAACAGCAGACACACCGGCAGAGCCGATGAGGGGATTGATCTTTTCCTTCAGGAACAGGTTCATGAACTTGGCCAGCAGCACGCCGCCTGCAGTACCGAAGGCAAAGGCGAGGATGCCCATGACCAGGATGCCCAGGGTCTTGGGAGACAGGAAGGTGTTGCCGGTAGCGGTAGCGCCTACGGACAGACCCAGGAAGACAGTGACGATGTTCATCAGCTCGTTCTGAACGGTCTTGCTGAGACGATCCGTCACGCCGCATTCAGTGAGCAGGTTACCCAGCATCAGGCAGGCGATCAGCGGTGCGGCAGAAGGCACCAGCAGTGCCACAAAGATGATGACAACGATGGGGAATACGATCTTTTCCCGCTTGGAAACCTGACGCAGAGGACGCATCACAATCTGGCGCTCTTTCTCCGTGGTCAGGGCCTTCATGATCGGCGGCTGGATCACCGGTACCAGCGCCATGTAAGAGTAGGCGGATACGGCGATGGGGCCCAGCAGGGCGGGAGCCAGCATGGCGGTGACGAAGATGGCCGTAGGACCATCAGCGCCGCCGATGATGCCGATGGAGCAAGCCTCCAGCGGATCAAAGCCAATGAGCCGGGCGCCGATATAAGCCATGAAGATGCCCAGCTGAGCGGCAGCGCCCAGCAGCAGGCTCTTGGGATTGGCAATGAGGGGACCAAAGTCCGTCATAGCGCCAACGCCCAGGAAGATCAGGCAGGGATAGATGCCCAGCTTGATGCCCAGATACAGCACATCGATGAGGCCCACGGAAATGGTATCGCCTACCGCCACCGTGGCCAGTACATCGGGAGAGACGCCCAGAGACGCCATTTCCGTCAGAAATTCTGCGGTAATGGGCTGACCGCCGAAGAGATCCCAGTGGATATGTCCACCGGCAAAGAGGATCTCGTGGTACATATTGGCACCGGGCAGATTGGTAATGAGCATACCCACGGCGATGGGGATCAGCAGCAGGGGCTCAAATTTTTTGACAATACCCAAAAACAGCAGCACACAGGCGATGACGATCATCACCAGGCACTTCCAGTTATCGTCCTGGGCAAACAGGGCGAAACCGGTGCTGTTAAGAAAATTCAGAATCGGTTCCATAAAAGCCCTCCATTACTGGATGACGCACAGCAGTGCACCGGTTTCCACAGAAGAGCCTTTGCTGGTATTGACGGATACCACGGTACCATCGCAGGGGGCCATGATCTCATTTTCCATCTTCATGGCTTCCAGGATCATCAGGACCTGACCACGCTTGACGGTATCGCCGGCAGCTACGTTGACAGCCAGGATGTTGCCGGGCATGGGAGAGGTGACCTGCTCACCGCCGGCCGGAGCAGCGGCGGGTGCGGGAGCTGCCGGAGCGGGTGCAGGGGCCGGAGCAGCAGCGGGAGCGGGAGCTGCAGGGGCGGCAACCGGGGCGGCAGCACCGGTCACTTCTTCCAGCTCCACCTCATAGGCAACACCATTGACATTCACCTTATATTTTTTCATGACTTTCTTTCCTCCTGTGCTTAGACTCTCTTGATGGAATGAATGCGGATATTGGCAGTATCGGTGCCCATGTCTGCAGCAATGGCTGCGGCAATGGCGGCCATCAGCGCCGCTTTGTCACTGTTGGCTGCGGGCACGGGTGCGACAGGAACCGCCGTGGGAGCGGTGTCTTTTCCGCGTTCCGTGCTGCGGCAGACGGCGCTCATGATCTTGACCAGAAAGACAATACAGACCAGTCCTACGAACACCGTCCCCATACCCATTAGGCAGACAAATAGGTTGGAGTACATAAATCGAATACCTCCCAGCTTGATTTGCTTATATTGTACCAAACGTTTGGTAAGATTGCAATTGCCATTTTCATTTTCGTCACTATGATGAATTTGTTTGGGCAAAGCGGCAAAAAAATCCAGCAAGTGATGAAAGGGCGACAGGGAAGGGGGTTCCTATGCAGTCAGGGATATGTTAGAATGAGCGGGAAAAGGAGGTGGCAGCCATGGAATATGGACAGGTGGTCAGCGGGATTTTTCTGCGCCGGCCCAATCGGTTCATTGCCCACGTATTGCTGGATGGGGAAGAAACCGTATGCCACGTTAAAAATACAGGCTGCTGCCGGGAACTGCTGCTGCCCGGCGTGCGGGTATGGCTGGAACGCAGCGCCAACCCAAACCGCAAGACAGCCTATGATCTCATCGCAGTGGAGAAGGGCGAAAAGCTCATCAATATGGACGCTCAGGCGCCAAACCGTGTGTTCGCCCAGTGGGCTTCCAGCTTTGAACCAGAGCTCACCGCCATCCGTCCGGAATTTACCTATGGCCACTCCCGGCTGGACTTTTGTCTGGAAACACCCGGCGGCCCCCATTTAGTGGAAGTCAAGGGGGTCACGCTGGAACAGGACGGACATACGCTGTTTCCCGATGCACCTACGGAGCGGGGCGTTCGGCACCTGCAGGAACTGACAGAAGCGGCAGGGCGGGGTTTGCGCTCCAGCGTGGTGTTCATTGTTCAGATGGAGCAGGCGCTGGACTTTGCGCCCAATGATGCGACACATCCGGCTTTTGGCCAGGCGCTGCGGCAGGCAGCGGCGGCGGGGGTACAGGTGGTGGCTGTCAACTGCCGGGTATGGCCGGAAGGCATGGAAGTTTTGGGCTCCATCCCGGTACGGCTTTCGTAAAGCACATGGATTTTACCCCAAAAAGAGAAAAAAGACACGGCTACGGCCGTGTCTTTTTCGTTTCTTTTCCGCATAGCTTTCCATGAGGTGAGAATGCAGATGGAAGAGCTGGGGATCCTGTGCTGTGCGACAGCACTCTTTTTGTTGGCCATCAATCTGATGGGCTCCGGTGTGCATAAGGCGGCAGGGGAGCGGCTGGAACAATTGTTGGAACGATTGACCCACGGACGGGTGCAAGGCTTTCTGTTGGGGACGGTGGTAACGGCAGCGGTGCAATCCTCTTCGGCAGTAACGGTACTGACCGCAGAGCTGACAGACAGCGGCCTTTTGCCGCTGCGCCGTGCCATTCCCGTGCTGATTGGAGCCAATGTGGGAACCACAGCAACCGCATGGCTGGTGTGGCTGCTGGGGGGCAAAGAGTGGTGGGCAGCAGAGGAGTTGTCCGTGGCACTGCTGATAGCGGGAGCGGCTGTATATCTGCTCACCGGCAAAGCAGGTCTCAGCCGTATTGCTTGGGGCCTGGGTCTGCTTTTAATCGCTATGGAGCTGATTACGGCGGCTGCCTTACCGCTGAGCGAGAGCGCAGTAGTGACCCGCTGGCTGCAGATCTGCCGCTGGCCGCTGCCGTCTTTTCTGACAGGGGCGGTGCTTACCGCTCTGGTGCAGAGCTCCAGCGTATCGGTGGGACTGCTGCAGGCTATGTCCCTGGGAGGCGGGGTCAGCTACGCCGTGGCCATCCCCATGATCCTGGGGCAGAATATCGGAACGTGCATCACCGTATTTTTGGCTGCTGCCGGGGGCAGAAAGCGGCCCGGGCAGGCAGCCTGGGCGCATCTGCTGTTCAATGTGCTGGGGGCGGCAGCTGTCATGCTTTTCCTGCTGCTGATGCCGAACCTTCCCTGGCTGCGGCAGCCCATTGACATGTGGGGCATCAGCGTGGTGCATACCGTTTTCAATCTGCTCAGTGCCGCCGTATTTCTGCCCTTTACCGATTCCTTTGCACGGCTGATCGATTATCTGTCGCCGCCGGTGTCCATGGTGCGCAGCAGCCAGTAAGTGATCCGGGCGGTGAGTCCCCACAGGGGATAAGGCAGACCTTCATATACCGGAACTTCCATATGCCCCGGACGCCAATGATAGTCCGGCGGCGTCTGCACCAGGTGGTAGGGAAAATCTGCCCCTACCCGAGGTTCCAGTTCGTATTGGTACAGCCGGGGCGGATGGTTTTGCAGATAGGACAGCGGAACCAGAAAGGTGTCCTTTACCTCAGCGGGATTATACTGCATCCGTTCCAGCGCATGATGATCCAGGTGGCCCAGCACCGGGTACATCAAGGCGTCCTGACGCAGGTACAGGAAATCCAGCTGCCCCAGAATCTCCACAGATTCCGGCGCAATGCCCAGCTCTTCCTGGGTCTCCCGCAGGGCACAGACTGTGGGCGTTTCGCCCGGTTCCATGCGGCCGCCGGGAAAACAGACCTCAGAGGCGTGGGTACGCAGCTGGGAGGCCCGCACTTCGTACAGCAGGCATAAACCTTCGGGCTGCCGGACCAGCGGTACCAGTACAGCATACCGGCCGTTGCCGCTTTGCAGACCTGGCACATGATTCTGAAATTTTTTGCGGAAATCCTGTAGTTCCACCTGCGACACCTCACTTTACCGGCAGTATAGCACACGGCCGGATGTACCTGCAAGAAAAAGAAAAATCCCCGCCCGGATGGGCGGGGATTTAGGTTGACCCCTCAGCAGCCGCAACCGCAGCCGCTGTTGTTGTTCTGTGTACCACCGCAGCCACCGCAGCAGAAGAACAGAACGATGATGGCGATGATGATCCAGCAGCAGTTGCCGCCGCCCCAGGAATTCTGATTACACATAACGCAACCTCCTAAGAAATTCAGACCCTTCATTCAGGTCTCATTCCATGGTATGCGCCTGTGCAGGAATGGTGCATCAGCTCCGGGAAATCCGATAGCTCAATGTCAGCAGGGTATCGGCAAAGTGGATGTTTTCAAAAAATACGCCGGGCTCCTGGGTGGACAGTTCCACGTTGGTGAAGTTCCAGAATCCCCGGATCCCCAGGGCGATGAGACGATCTGCCAGAGACTGGGCCACATGCTGCGGCACCGTCAGCACGGCAACATCCGGGCGATACTGGGTCACATATTCTTCCAGCTCGTCCATGGAGCGGATGGTGATGTTGCGGATGCTGGTTCCGATGAGGGCAGGGGAGACCTCAAATGCAGAATCGATCTGGAACCCCAGCTTCTGGAAATCAAAGTTCTGCAGCAGGGCATGGCCCAGATGGCCGGCGCCTACCACGATGAGGCGGTGACCGCTGTCGATGCCCAGAATGTGTCCGATCTCGGAGCGCAGTTCCGCCACATTATACCCATAACCCTGCTGACCGAACTCGCCAAAGCAGCTCAGGTCCTGCCGGATCTGGGACGCCGTGATATCCATCTTGCTGCCCAAGGAGTTGGAAGAGATCCGGACGACACCTTTATTGAAAAGGTCATCCAGATACCGGTAGTAACGGGGCAGCCGGTGGATCACGGCGTCGGAAATTTTTTGCTTTTTCATTTTTTCATCAACCGACCTTTGTATAGGCTCAGGGACCCTTAGGTCCACTGGCAGAAAGCACAGTTTTCATTGCTCCTTATTTTACTCCTGCACCCAGAACTTGTCAACTTTTTTAACAATCTTTCTGCAAAAAAAATCTTTACAATCTGTGACAAAGTT
>CALWXA010000092.1 GCA_944385395.1 uncultured Oscillospiraceae bacterium
AGGTTCTCAAAAACCGGCAGACTTTCGCTTTCGGAGGGAAAGATAGTGTGAAAGAAAACCGTCAGGGTTGTCTGAAGGTGAATTGGCCGCAGGCCAAGAGAGGCCGGCCTGGGCCGTTCGCGTTCCATCAGAACACTTTTCAAAACTTTTGGCAAGTTTTGAAAAGTGCCGTCAGCCTGACGAAAACACTTTTTCGGCAGGCTGAGAAATTGACATATCAACATCTTTGGGATATAATCGGACACGCCAGCCCCCGGTTTGGCCGGGGGACGAAAAGAAAGGAACGAGTTTGTATGGATCAGAAATATGAAGCTCTGTTTACCCCTTGGAAGATCGGCAACGTAGAGATCAAGAACCGCATCGTTCTGTGCCCCATGGGCGGCACGTCTCTGTTCGGCTGGATGGAGTATACCGGCTGCAAGTTTGACCGGGAAGCCGCCCGGTTTTTCCTGGAGCGTGCGGAGCAGAACGTGGGCCTCATTATCCCCGGCATCGCCCCGCTGCGTGATACCCTGTGGGGCCGCTGGCTGTGGCAGAACCCGGGCATGTTCCGGGAGCTGAAGGGATTCATGGACCAGATCCACAAGACGGGGGCCAAGCTGTTCATCCAGCTCACCGCCGGTTTCGGCCGGTCCTGGGCCATCAGCGACCATGTGCTGCCGCTGCACCAGAACAAGGTGCTGCGCACGCTGATGAAGCCGGTGATCGATACCGACTATCAGCTGGCCAGCCCCAGTGAGCTGCCTGCCCGCTGGGCGCCGGAGGTCACCACCCGTGCCCTGACCCTGGACGAGATCGCCCAGATCGTGGACGCTTTCGGCAAGACCGCCAAGCTCTGCAAGGAAGCGGGGGTGGACGGCGTGGAGGTCCATGCGGTCCATGAGGGCTACCTGCTGGACCAGTTCACCCTGCCCTATACCAATAAGCGTACCGACCGCTACGGCGGCAGCTTCGAAAACCGCTACCGCTTCGCCGTAGAGGTGGTGCAGGCCATCAAGGCCGCCTGCGGCCAGGACTTCCCTGTATCCCTGCGCTACAGCGTGGTGTCCAAGGTGAAGGACTTCTGCGTGGGTGCCGTCCCCGGTGAGGAGTATACGGAGATCGGCCGTGACATGGCCGAGAGCGAGAAGGCCGCCAAGTACCTCCAGGACGCCGGCTACGATATGCTCAACGCCGATAACGGCACCTATGACTCCTGGTACTGGTCCCATCCGCCTATGTATATGCCCCAGAACTGCAACCTGGAGGACGTGGCCCATATCCGCAAGTTCGTGGATATCCCGGTGGTCTGCGCCGGCCGTATGGAGCCGGACGTGGCGGCGGAAGCCATTGCCCGGGGCGATATCGACGGCATGGGCGTAGCCCGTCAGTTCCTGGCCGACGGTGAGTGGGTCACCAAGCTGCTGGAGGACCGGCTGGAGGACATCCGTCCCTGCATCTGCTGCCATAACGGCTGCTTCAACCTGGCCTCCTCCAAGGGCCACGCCAATAACCAGGACTTCGGCGATACCCGTGGTATGGCCCGCTGCGCCATCAACCCCCGCACCATGCAGTCGGAGAAATACCACCTGACTCCCTCCCGTGTCAGCAAGCACATCGCCGTCATCGGCGGCGGCATCGGCGGTATGGAGTCGGCTCTGGTGTGCGCCATCCGTGGTCACCGGGTGGACCTGTATGAAAAGAGCGACCGCCTGGGCGGCGTGTTCATCGCCGCCGCAGCTCCCTCCTTCAAGGAGAAGGACCGGCAGCTCATCGAGTGGTACCGCCGCCGCATCGCAGCCCAGAAGAACATCACCGTCCACCTGAATACGGAGATCCACGACGTTTCCCAGATCCAGGCCAACAGCATCATCGTGGCTACCGGCGCCGTGGCCAACCGCATCCCGGTGCCCGGCGTGGAAAAGGGCATCCAGGCGGTGGACTACCTGCTGAACCGTCCGGAAGTGGGCGAGAACGTAGTGGTGGTAGGCGGCGGCCTCACCGGCTGCGAGATCGCCTATGAGCTCTATCTCCAGGGCAAGAAGCCGGTGATCGTGGAAATGCTCAACGACCTCATGGCCGTCAAGGGCATCTGCCTGGCCAACTCCAGCTTCCTGCGGGACTTCTTCAACGCCAACAAGGTGCCGGTACACCTGGAGACCAAGCTGTGCAGCATCCAGGACGGCAGCGTCACCGTGGCCGGCAAGGACGGCAAGGAATATACCATCCCCGCCGACAGTGTGATCCTGTCCACCGGCTATAAGAGCGCACCCCTGGTAGACAAGGGCAGCCAGATCTACGTGGTGGGCGACGCCCATAAGGTGGGCAACCTCCGCTCCGTCATCTGGCAGGCCTGGGACGTGTGCATGAAGCTGTAAGGGAGGACAACCATGTATTTGACAGAAGAACAACAGGCCCTGCTGGACGGGGCCAAAGGGGAGACCATGGCCAAGGTCATGAAGACCCTGGTGATGTACGGCAGCGCCTTCGGGGCAGAGCGTATGGTGCCGGTGAGCAGCCGGTATAACCACCTGGTCACCTCCTTCGGACTGAAGATGATGACCCCGGTGTTCGACCTCATGGATCAGCTGATCCAGGCCGGCGCCGTGTCCGGTCAGCCCTTCTCCGTGGACCCCCGGCCCCTGGATCCCAAGGTCCCTGCCAACTTTTTGCAGAAGCTGGTGTTCAACAAGTTCATGTACAGCGCCCAGGAGAATTATGAGCAGCAGCTCCAGAAGCTGGGCCTCATGGACGAGGATGCCTTCACCTGCGCCTGCTACTTTGATGAGGTGGGCAACCGCCCCGGCAAGGATGAGGTGCTCAGCTGGGCAGAATCCTCCGCCGTGGTATATGCCAACTCCGTGCTGGGCGCCCGGTGCAACCGCAACAGCGGCATCGTGGACCTGATGGGCTCCATCGCCGGCTTCGTGCCGGAGTTCGGATTGCTGACGGACGAGGGCCGCAAGGCCGCCTGGCTGGTGGAGGTGAAAACCACCCATAAGCCGGAAGCCCAGCTGCTGGGCAGCGCCATCGGCATGAAGGTGATGGAGGACGTGCCCTATGTGGTGGGCCTGGATCAGTGGCTGGGTGACAGCCTCACCGACGATGTGTGCGCCTATCTCAAGGATTTCGGCGCCGCCACCGCCTCCAACGGCGCCGTGGGCCTTTACCATGTGGAAAACCTGACCCCGGAAGCCGTGGATCAGGGCCGCAGCCTGCTGGCGGAGGGCTATCAGACCTACGTCATCGATGACGCAGAGCTGGAGCGTGTGCAGAAGAGCTATCCTGTGGTGTGGAAGAAGGCGGACGCAGCCCCCAAGCTGTGCTTCGTGGGCTGCCCCCATCTGAGCCTGCAGCAGCTGCAGCGCTGGACAGCGGACCTGGAGCGTGAGCTGGCCGCCTCCGGTGCCAGGAAGGTGGCGGTACCCACGGTGTTCACCACCGCCCCTGGGGTGAAGAAGGTCTTTGATGCTACTGCCGATGCCCAAAAGCTCCGGGCCATGGGCGTCATCGTCTCCACCATCTGCCCGCTGATGTACATGAATAATCCCCTGTGCGGCTCCATGCCGGTGATCACCTGCTCCAATAAGCTGCGCACCTACAGTACCGCCCGGTACTACCGGGAGGACGAGATCCTGAAGATCCTGACGAAAGGAGGCCGCTGATGATGCGTACATTCCAGGGCCGTGTCATTGCACCGGGCACCGTAACCGCCCCGGCGCTGGTATCCCACGGAGGCCTGAATACCCTGGCCTCCTTCCAGAAGGCGCTGCAGTTCGGGGATAAGAAAGCCACCTGCGGCGACCAGAACAACCCCGACCTCTACGGCAAGGAGATGCTGGGCAAGGCGCTGTGCCTGCCCCAGACCATCGGCTCCACCACCGGCGGCATGGTGCTCTACTGCGCCTGCGCCATGCACCGCCAGCCCGCCTGCCTGCTGTTCTCCAAGCCCATCGACTCCCTGGCCGCCGCTGGCTCCGTGCTGGCCTCCGTGTGGCTGCCGGACGCCCAGATGCCGGTGATCGACAGCCTGGGCCAGGAGTTTCTGGACTATGTCCAGGAGGGCATGACCATCACCGTCCACGCCGATGGCTCCGTGGATGTAGACTGACTTTCGGCAAACATACATGTTTGCCGATTGGCAGACTGCTGCATGCAGCATGTGCCCGCCTTCGGGGGCACACGCCACACTGGCAGTCTGAGAAGTGTTTTCTGCCACGCACATGTCGCGGCAGAAAACGGATGGAACTTTTTTCGTGCCTGGCGGCACGAACTCTGCCAGGCTTTTTTTGAAGCGCTGCAGAGCACTTGCCCGAAACCGCAAAATCCGCCCTGTACCCAAGTGGTACAGGGCGGATTTTCTTATCTTCCCTTTTTCCAGCGCTCCATCCGCTGCCGGTAGTCCGGCAGATACGTCTCTACCAACTGATAGAAAGCAGGGGAATGGTTCATGTGCCGCAGATGGGCCAGCTCATGGACGATGACGGCGTCGATGATCTCCGGCGGACAGGCCATAAGATGCCGGGAAAAGCAGACATTTCCCTTCCCGGAGCAGCTGCCCAGCCGCTTTTTTGCCCCGGTGATGCGGATATTTTGGGGGAAGAGTCCCATCCGCTCCGCCCAATGGGCCACCCGCCCGGGCAGCTCTGCCTGGCCCCGGCGCTGCAGGGCCTGTTCCTCGGCCGGTGTAGGGGGCGGCGGCAGGACGGCAAGACGCCGCTGCTGGGCCTGGATCCAGTCCCGGCGTGCCTCCACCAGCTGCCGGATGCGTGCATCGGACAAAAACAGGGGACAGCGCACCACCACCGACCCGTCGGGCCGCACCTGTATGGCCGCCGTCCGCCGCCGGGTACGGATCACGGTGTAGTCCATCCTCACTCCTCCACTGCCGTGAACCGGGGCCCGGCATAGCCGTCCCGCTCCACCCATTCCTGCCACATCTCCGCCGGGCGCACCCACAGTCCGCCCGAACCGTACAGGGCTTCGTACACCACCATGGGCTGCAGCGTCTCGCTGTGTCGGGCCATGCCCACCACACGGTACAGCCCGCCTTTGAAATGCCGGTATTTGCCCGGCCGGATCTCCTCCATCCTCTGTGCCTCCCGTCATTTTTCACTTATTGTAGCATACCCTGCGGCGTGGTACAATAGCCGCAAAGCGGCCGTTGTACCGTGGGTTGATCGCCGTTTTTCTCGCCCCTCACGGGGCAACCGAAAAAACATGGCTGTACCATACCGGCGCTGCCGGTATGGTACAATGGAAACAAAAAGGGAGGGGATGCACCATGATTTTATCCACCCTGTGCTATCTGGAAAACCCGGCAGGGGAATACCTGATGCTCCACCGTGTAAAAAAGGAACACGACGCCAACCGTGACAAGTGGATCGGCCTGGGGGGCAAGCTGGAGGAGGGGGAAAGCCCGGAGGAATGCGTGGTTCGTGAGATTCGTGAGGAAACGGGCCTGACCCTGACAGACTACCGCTGGCGCGGTCTGGTGACCTTCGTGTCCGACCGCTGGGAAACGGAGTATATGTACCTCTATACCGCCACCGGCTGGGAGGGCACCATACGGGACTGCGACGAAGGGGAGCTGGCCTGGATCCACAAGGACGCCCTGGCGGCCCTGCCCCAGTGGGCCGGGGACCGGATCTTTTTGTCCCTGCTGCGCCAGGACGTGCCCTGCTTTTCCCTGAAGCTCCGGTATGAAGGGGAGCGCCTGGCCTACGCCGCCCTGGATGGCCGCCCCCTGCCTCTGGACCCCTGACCCTGGCCGCCCGCCCCAAATGCTCCGGACACCCCGCCCGGCGGCCCCGGTATCCCCGCTGTTCCCATACCCAAACGCCCCCAAGACGGCAGCTTCGGCTGCCGTCTTTTTTTGAAGACTGCTATTTTTTATGCACTTGTACGGAACATACCATATCAAATTATCTGCGCAATCTGCACAAAAACGGGCGGATGAAATGCGGAAAAATGGAGAAAATGACCGCAGACCATTGACAGTCGTCTCTGCCCTTGATAGGATAAGCACAAGCAAGGCCGAAAACGTTACCGGAAAGGTTTTCACGTCGAATTTTGCAACTGTACGGCAGAATATTGGCGGAAGATAGCAGGGAGGGGGATGCAGATGACCATCAAGGATATTGCAAAGCTGTGCGGCGTCAGCATCAGCACCGTTTCCCGTGTGCTCAACGACCGGCCGGACGTCAGTGAGGAGAACCGCCGGCGGATCATGGCGGTGATCCAGAGCAGCAACTATATTCCCAACAACAGCGCCCGGGATCTGGTGAAAACCAAGGCCGACGCCATTGGACTGGTGGTCCGGGGTGTGTCCAACCCGTTTTATACCGACATCATTCAGGCCATTGAATCTGCCATTACCGCCGCAGGCTATACCATGGTGATGCAGCAGATCGGCAGCAGCGACGACGAGGTGAAGTGCGGGGCCATGATGGAGCGTGACAAGCGGCTCCAGGGCCTGATCTTCCTGGGCGGGCGCTACGACTACACCCCCGGTGAGCTGGCGGTGCTGAACGTGCCTTTCGTGTGCTGCTCGTATACCAATTCCTACGGCACGCTGCCGGAGGATGCCTATTCCTCCGTATCCATCGCCGACCAGGAGGAGGCCTTCCGTGCAGTGGAAGAGCTGTACCGTCTGGGTCACCGGCGCATCGCCGCCCTGGTGTCCCGGACGGATGACCGGTCCGTCAGCCAGCTGCGGTATCAGGGCTATGTCCGGGCGCTGGAGGCCCACGGCCTGCCCCTGGATCCGGAGCTGGTGATCACCACCGAATCCTTTGACATCGGCCCGGCCTATGAGGCGGTGGCCCGGCGTCTTGGGGAGGGGGCATCCTTCACGGCGCTGTTCGCCATTGCCGACCACATGGCCATGGGCGCCATGCGTGCCCTGCGGGAGGCGGGGCTCCGGGTGCCGGAGGACTGCTCGGTGATGGCCATTGACGGCCTGGAGGTGACGGAATACATCCACCCGGCCCTCACCACGTTGTGCCAGCCCATGGCGGAGCTGGGGCGGCGCAGCGTGGAGCTGCTGCTGCAGCGGATGCAGGGCGAACCCCACTGCCGCCAGACCCTGCCCACGGTGCTGCGCCGGGGCGCGTCGGTGTGCAGCCGGAACTGATTTTCCCTCCTCTCCATGGGGAGTGAAAATAAAATTTGAAAAGGAGAAATGCAACATGAAAAAGGTTCTTGCACTGGTCCTGGCCCTGGTCATGGCTCTGAGCCTGGTGGCCTGCGGTTCCAAGGATGAACCCGGTTCCGTGTACTGGCTGAACTTCAAGCCCGAGTCCGATGAGGCTCTGCAGGAGTTGGCCAAGATGTACACCGAGGAGACCGGCGTGGAAGTGAAGGTGGTTACCGCCGCTTCCGGTACCTATCAGGAGACCCTCACCGCCGAGATGGATAAGGGCGAGGAGGCTCCCACGCTGTTTGTGGTGGGCAACAGCGCCGCCGTGGACACCTGGGGCGACTACTGCCTGGATCTCACCGATACCAAGATCGCCAAGGAACTGAACACCGACGCTTACATGCTCAAGGACGCCGACGGCAAGCTCTGCTCCATCGGCTACTGCTATGAGTGCTTCGGCATCATCACCAACACCGCCCTGCTGGAGCAGGCCGGCTTCGCCAAGGACTACATCACCAACTTCGACAAGCTGAAGGAAGTGGCTGAGTACGTTCACGCCAACGCCGCCACCCTGGGCTTTGATGCCTTCACCTCCGGCGGCATGGACGGCAGCTCCTCCTGGCGCTTCACCGGCCACCTGGCCAATGTGGACTACTACTATGAGTCCGTGGACGATCCCGCTGCCTGGGCCTCCTGCCCCGCCGAGATCAAGGGCACCTATCTGGACAACTTCCGTGCCCTGTATGACCTGATGGTGGTCAACAGCGCCACCGACCGTGCCAGCCTGGCTGCCGGCGGTTTTGACGCTGCTGCCGAGTTTGCTGCCGGTAAGGCCCTCTTCTATTTCAACGGCAACTGGGAGTGGAGCGGCCTGAGCGACAAGGGCATGAAGGCTGAGGATGTCACCATGATCCCCTACTACTGCGGTGTGGAAGGCGAGGAGAAGGCCGGTCTGAACTGCGGTACCGAGAACTACTGGGCCATCAACGCCAAGGCTTCCGAGGCCGATCAGCAGGCCACCATGGACTTCATGTACTGGCTGGTCACCGATCCTGAGGCTTCCGCCAAGGCCGTGTCCACCTTCGGCGTCATGCCCTATAAGCAGGCTGCCGAGTCCGACAACCCCTTCCTGGCCGCTGCCAACAACTATGCCGGCGCCGGCAACTACACCATGGGCTGGATGTTCAACTATCAGCCCAATGTGGAGACCTACCGCTCCGCTCTGGTGTCTGCCATGAACGCCTATAACGCCGATCCCAGTGATGCCAACTGGGCTACCGTGGTCACCGCCTTCGTGGATGGCTGGGCCACCCAGTACAAGGCTATCAACGGCTAAGAAGAACCCATCGTCCATGGGGCGGACGCAGCAGCGCCCGCCCCGTGGTCCCTTTTATACCACGGCCCTGCCGCCGCAGGAGGCGGCTGCCGTGTCCGCAAGATCCTAAAGGAGAGGAAGATACAGCATGAAACGACCCAAAAAGCGTGCCAACGGCAATGGCCAGCTCATCAGCCGGTCCATCCGCCGTTGGTTCCCCCTGTTCATGGGCCCCATGGTGGCAGCCTTTGCCATCGGCTTTCTCTGGCCCTTTATCCACGGCATCTATCTGTCCTTCTGCCAGTTCCGCACCACCAGCGACGCTGAGTGGATCGGCTTTGGCAACTATCTCAAGGCCCTGCAGGACGAGTCCTTCCGCTATTCCTTCGGCTATACCGCCCTGTACGCCGTGGTGACGCTGGTGCTCATCAACGTGCTGGCCTTCGCCGTGGCCTATGCCCTGACCCAGAAGATCCGGGGTGCCAATCTCTTCCGCACGGTGTTTTTCATGCCCAACCTCATCGGCGGCATCGTGCTGGGCTATATCTGGTCCATGATCTTTGACGGCATCCTCAGCCATTACAATACCTCCATTCTGCTGGAGACCCGGTACGGTTTCTGGGGCCTCATCATCCTCATGTGCTGGCAGCAGATCGGCTATATGATGATCATTTACATTGCCGGCCTCCAGGCGGTGCCGGAGGATATGCTGGAAGCCGCCCGGATCGACGGCGCCAACCGCTGGCAGACCCTGTGGCGGGTCACCATCCCCAACGTGATGCCCTCCATCACCATCTGCGCCTTTCTGACCCTCACCAACGGCTTCAAGCTCTTTGACCAGAACCTGGCCCTTACCGGCGGCCTGCCCTATACCATCAATCCCGACGGCTCCGCCGTCCATACCACGGAGATGCTGGCGCTGAACATCTATACCACCTTCTACGGCCAGAATACGGCGGCCCGTGGTACTGCCCAGGCCAAGGCGGTGCTGTTCTTCCTGCTGGTGGCCGTCATCAGCCTGATTCAGCTCCGTGCCACCCGGAGAAAGGAGGTCCAGCAGTAATGAAACGCAAGCATCTGGGCAAAACCCTGGTCACCGTGGTGCTGTCGGTGATCTCCCTTGTGTATGTCTTCCCGGTTTTCATGGTGCTCATCAACTCCTTCAAGAGCAATACCGCCGTGAAAACGGAAACCTTCGCCCTGCCCACCTCTGAGACCTTCGTGGGCTTCCAGAACTTCCTCACCGGCATCAATTTGGGCGGCTCCTTCTGGGAATCGGCCCTGAACAGCCTCATCATCACCGTGCTGTCCACGGCGCTGATTTTGCTGTTCACCTCCATGGCAGCCTGGTATATTTCCCGTGTGGACAGCACCTTGTGCCGTGTGATATATTACCTGTGCGTCTTTTCCATGGTGGTGCCCTTCCAGATGGTGATGTTCACCCTGGCCAAGACCGCCAATACCCTGAACCTGGATACGCCTTTGACCATCCCGGTGATCTACCTGGGCTTCGGCGCAGGCCTGGCGGTGTTCATGTTCACCGGCTTTGTCAAGAGTATCCCCCTGAATATTGAGGAAGCCGCCGTCATGGACGGCTGCGGCCCGGTGCGTACCTTCTTCAATGTGGTGGTGCCTATGCTCAAGCCCACCATGATCTCCGTGGGCATCCTGGAGATCATGTGGGTGTGGAACGACTACCTGCTGCCCTACCTGTCTCTGGACCGCACCAAGTATATCACCATCCCCATCCACATCCAGTACCTCAAGGGCAGCTACGGCCAGGTGGACCTGGGCGCCTCCATGGCCCTGATCTTCCTGAGCATCCTGCCGGTGATCGTATTCTATCTGGCCTGCCAGAAGCACATCATCAAGGGCGTGGCCGCCGGCGCCGTCAAGGGCTGAAATCCAATCCAAAGTAAGCGAGAGAGAAACTATGACCATGAAACGAAGCAGCGGCATTCTCATGCCCGTATCCTCCCTGCCGTCGCCCTATGGCATCGGCACCTTCGGCAAGGCCGCCTACGACTTTGCCGACTTCCTCCATGCAGCGAACCAGCGCTACTGGCAGCTGCTGCCCCTGGGCCCCACCAGCTATGGCGATTCCCCCTACCAGAGCTTTTCCGCCTACGCCGGCAATCCCTATTTCATCGACCTGGACCTGCTGGTAAAGGACGGACTGCTGCTGCAGCAGGAGATCGACGCTGTGGACTGGGGCAGCGAGGGGCGGTACGTGGATTACGGCCGGATCTATCAGGGCCGCTTCGCCGTGCTGCATCAGGCCAAGGAACGTGGCTGGCAGCGTGACGCCGCCGCAGTGGAGGCCTTTGTGGCTGAAAACGCCGGCTGGCTGCCGGATTATGCCCTGTTTATGGCCTGCAAGCGCCATTTCGGCATGAAGGCCTGGACGGAGTGGGACGATGAAGCCATCCGTCTGCGCAAGGACCCAAAGGTGCTGGAAGCCTACCGGGAAAAGCTGCGGGAGGACGTGGAGTTCTTCACCTATCTGCAGTTTTTGTTCTACCGCCAGTGGCAGCAGCTGCGGGATTATATCCACCAGCTGGGCATCGGCATCATCGGCGATCTGCCCATCTACGTGGCCATGGACTCGGCGGACGTGTGGGCCCAGCCGGAGAACTTCCAGCTGGACGAGCGCAATGTGCCCACCGAGGTCTCCGGCGTTCCCCCCGATTATTTCAACGAGAACGGCCAGCTCTGGGGCAACCCCCTCTATCGCTGGGACGTGATGGAGCGCGACGGCTTCGGCTGGTGGATCCGCCGCATCGACGGCGCCGCCAAGCTGTACGACGTCATCCGCATCGACCACTTCCGTGGCCTGGAAAGCTACTGGGCGGTACCCTACGGCAGTACCACCGCCAAAAACGGCCGCTGGGTGAAAGGTCCCGGCATCCGGCTGGTCCGTGCCCTTCAGGGCTGGTTCCCCCAGCTGGAGCTCATCGCCGAGGACCTGGGCTATCCCACGCCGGAGGTGCAGCAGATGCTGACGGATTCCGGCCTGCCCGGCATGAAGGTGCTGGAGTTTGCCTTTGACTCCCGGGATGCCAGTGTGTACCTGCCCCACGCCTATCAGGAGAACTGCATCTGCTATACCGGTACCCACGATAACTCCCCGCTGCAGCTGTGGCGTCAGGAGGCGGAGGCGGAGGATGTGGCCATGGCGGTTCGGTATCTGGGCCTCCATGAGGCGGAGGGCTTCCATTGGGGCATCATCCGCGGCGGCATGAGTTCCGTGGCCCGTCTGTTCGTGGCTCAGATCCAGGACTACCTGGGCCTGGGCGCCGGGAACCGCATCAATACCCCCGGCACCGACAGCGGCAACTGGCAGTGGCGTCTGCTGCCCGGTGAGCTGACGGAGGAGCTGGCCGAGAAGATCGGCAGCATGACCGTGCTCTACGGCCGCAAGTAATAAGCAAATAAAAGACCCGGTTCCATCAAGGAACCGGGTCTTTTTACCAAGCCCCACGGCAGGCCTCGCCATCTCAGAACGGCGGAAAACTGGAATCCATATCAAAAAAAGCCCGACTCCACAAAGGAACCGGGCTTTTTGTATGTGGTATGTGTTTGCGCTTAGTAGGAGCCCAGGTCGGCGGACTTGTCGCCCTGGGTGTTGGTGCCGAAGACATAGTCGTTGCCGGGCAGGATGGCGTTGAGCACCACACCGGCCAGGGCGGCGATGGCCAGGCTGGTGAGGGTGACGGTGGCGCTGCCCACGGTGAAGCTGATGCCGCCGGTGGAGCTGAAGCCCAGGCCGCACACGAAGATCACGGCGGCGATGATGAGGTTGCGGGACTTGGTGAGATCCACCCGGTTCTCCACCACGTTCCGGACGCCCACGGCGGAGATCATACCGTACAGGATGAAGCTGACGCCGCCCACGATGGCGCTGGGGATGGAGCTGACCAGAGCGTCAAACTTGGGGGAGAAGGACAGGATGATGGCGTACAGGGCAGCCAGACGGATGACCCGGGGATCGTACACCCGGCTCAGGGCCAGCACGCCGGTGTTCTCGCCGTAGGTGGTGTTGGCGGGGCCGCCGAACATACCGGCCAGAGCGGTGGCCAGGCCGTCGCCCATGAGGGGGCGGTGCAGGCCGGGATCGGCGATGAAGTTCTTACCGGTGGTGGAGGAGATGGCGGATATATCGCCGATGTGCTCCATCATGGCGGCGATGGCGATGGGTGCCATCACCAGGATGGTGGTGATATCGAACTTGGCGATGACGATTTCCTGCCAGCCCAGGAAGCTGGCTTCATTCACAGAGGTGAAGTCCACCTGACTGGTGATGAGGGCCACGATGTAGGAGCCCACCACACCCAGCAGGATGGGGATGATCTTGATCATGCCCTTGCCCCAGATGTTGGCCACGATGATGCTGGCGATGGCCACCAGAGCCAGGGGCCAGTTGGTGCTGGCGTTGGTCACGGCGCTGCCGGAGAGGTTCAGGCCGATGAGGATGATGATGGGGCCGGTGACGATGGGGGGGAAGAAGCGCATGACCTTCTTGGCGCCCACCAGCTTGAACAGCAGGGCCAGCACCAGGTACAGAGCGCCGGCCACCACCACGCCGCCCAGGGCGTAGGGCAGTTTTTCTGCGCCGCTCATACCGGCGAACTTACCGGCGTCCAGCTTGGCTACCGCCTCGAAACCGCCCAGGAAGGCGAAGGAGGAGCCCAGGAAAGCGGGGACCTGCAGACGGGTGCACAGATGGAACAGCAACGTGCCCAGACCGGCGAACAGCAGGGTGGTCTGGATGGACAGGGGCAGGCCGTAGCCGGAGACCAGGATGGGAACCAGTACCGTTGCGCCGAACATGGCGAACAGATGCTGCAGTCCCAGTACCAGCATCCGGGGCAGACCCAGTTCCCTGGCGTCGTAGATGGCTTCGTGGCCCAGGTTTTTCTTCATGTGATGGTCCTCTCTTTCTTTTGCTCTATGTTGACTTCTTACAGCAAACGATGTCATACCCTGCGGCAGGGCAAAAAAAATGACCGGTAAAAATACCGGTCAAAAGGGAAAAACAGAAACAATATCAGAAACGATGGAGGGAACGAACGGCATATTCGTCAGCTTGACCCGACGCATCTGCATGTTCCTCACCTCCAGACGTTTTGCCCATTATAAAATCTCCTGCGGCAAAAAGCAAGGGGAGATGGTGATAGAAAAAACCGCTTCTTTCACGGCTGAGATTGGTGCATTTTGCCCAAATAGACCGCCAGCCGGGGGCAGATGAGACAGCAGGCGGCGGTTTTCAAAGCGTCGCCGGGGAGGAAGATCAGCATGCCGGACCACAGCAGCTTGCTCACCGGCCAGGCCTGATCCAGATAGAGGTTGAGGATCAGCGCCATGTGGATGAGCCCCAGAAGATAGATGACGCCCAGCCCGGCGGCACAGGCCAGGGCGATGCGCTTGGGGGTGATGTGCTGCCGGGTCACCAGACCCATCACAGCGGCGGCGGGCACAAGGCCCAGGATGAAGCCGAAGGAGGGCTGCAGCACGTAGCCCATGCCGCCGCCCAGGGTAAAGATGGGCAGCCCCGCCAGCCCCAGGATCACATAGACGGCCTGGGACAGCGTGCCGTACTTCCAGCCCAGCAGGATGCCCGCCATGGCGGTGAAGAGGAACTGCAGGGAAATGGCCGCCGGGGGGATGGGGATCCGGATCCAGGCTCCGGCGGCGGTCAGAGCGGCAAACAGTGCCGAGAGAATCATGAGGCGGGTCTTCATGGCGGTGCTCCTTTCACGTTGGGAATGCTTACACAGTGTAACGAATGAATTTTTCCTTGTCAACATTTGAACGGTTTACAACCATTACCTTTTGTGATAGAGTACAGTTTTGAGAATGAGAAAGGGGGGAACGCAGCGATGGACCGGCAAAGTGTGGAGCGGTATCTCACCGCCCGGCGCAGCCGTTGGCAATGCTTCCCTCTGGTGGATTCCACCAATACCCGGTGCCGGGAGCTGCTGGCACAGGATGCCCCGGACGGCACGGTGGTGCTTGCAGGCGGCCAGACGGAAGGCCGCGGCCGCCGTGGCCGCAGCTTCCAGTCCCCTGAGGGTATGGGGATCTACCTCTCGGTGCTGTGGCGCCCGGCAGAACCGGAGCCGCAGCTGCTGGCGGTGCCTGCCCTGGGCGCCCTGGCCACCTGCCGGGCCATCGCTCGGGTGTCACCAGCCCAGGCTGCTATCAAATGGCCCAACGACCTGGTGTACCGGGATAAGAAGATCTGCGGCATGCTCACCGAGCTGGTGCTGGACGGCCATGGCCGCCCGGGGGTGATCCTGGGTATCGGCATCAATGTCCGGCAGCGGCCGGAGGACTTTTCTCCGGAGGTGCGGCCCATCGCCTCCTCTCTGGAACAGGAGACCGGGGCGCCGGTAAGCCGCAGCGCTCTGGCGGCGGCTTTGATGGAGGAACTGGACGCCCTGCGTCCCCAGGCCTTTGCCCATCCGGAGCGCTGGACGGCGGCGTACCGCAGTGCCTGCCTCACCATTGGCCGTGAGGTGCGGATCATCACCGCCGCCCAGGAATATACCGCCCAGGCGGTGGACGTGGACGATGCCTTTGCTCTGGTGGTGGAGCTGCCGGACGGCTCCCGGCGTACGGTGCGTTCCGGTGAGGCCTCGGTCCGGGGCCTGTACGGTTATGTGTAAGGATAAGGAGAAGCTATGAAAGAACTTTGGATTTTGTTTTATACCTTCGCCAAGGTAGGCGTGATGACCTTCGGCGGCGGGTACGCCATGCTGCCCATTCTGCAGCGTGAGGTGGTGGAGCGGAAAGGCTGGGCCACCGATGAGGAGCTGACGGACTATTTTGCCATCGGTCAGTGCACCCCCGGCGTCATCGCCGTGAATACCGCCACCTTCATCGGCCAGAAGCGCCGTGGCATCCTGGGGGGCATCGTGGCCACGCTGGGCGTGGTGTTTCCCTCCCTCATCATCATCATCGCCCTGGCAGGGGTCATCGACGCCTTTTCCCACCTGACCTGGGTGCAGCACGCTTTTGCCGGTATCCGGGTTTGCGTGTGCGTGCTGATCTTCAATGCGGTGCTGAAGCTGTGGAAGAGCGCCGTGAAGGACGGCTGGGCCCTGGCCATCTTCCTGTGCGCCCTGGCAGGTTCGCTGCTGCTGGATGTCTCGCCGGTGATCTTCGTGGTGCTCTCGGCAGTGGCAGGCATTGCCATCCAGATCTGGGGAGGGAAAAAGGCATGATCTATCTGCAGCTTTTCTACGAATTTTTCAAAACCGGCCTCTTCGCCGTAGGCGGCGGTATGGCCACTCTGCCTTTCCTCTATGACATGGCAGACCGTACCGACTGGTTCACCCGGGCAGAGCTGGCCAATATGGTGGCCGTGTCCGAAGCCACCCCCGGCCCTATCGGCGTAAATATGGCCACCTATGTAGGCTACCTCAGCGGCGGTATTCCCGGCGCCGTGGTGGCTACCCTGGGCCTGGTGACCCCCTCCATCATCGTGATTTTGCTGGTGGCGGCATTTTTGAAATCCTTCCGGGATAACCGCTACGTCAACGCTGCCTTCTACGGCCTGCGTCCGGCCTCCACCGCCATGGTGGCAGCCGCCGGCGTCACGGTGGTGGCGGTGGCCCTGCTGAACGAAGGTGCCACGGGCCTTGCCATGGTGAACTGGAAAGCGGTGGCCCTGGCGGCGGTGCTGCTGGTGCTGACCCGCTGGTGCAAGTGGACCAAGAAGCTCCATCCCATCGCCTTTATCCTGGCCAGCGGTGTGGTGGGCGCCCTGCTGCAGTTCTGAAATCCCATACTGTAAAAGAAGGCTTCCGGCTGATACCGGAAGCCTTTTTTTGTTCCTGTTATGCATCGTCCTCCGACGGTTGGGCCAGTACCAATACGTCTCCGGAGCGCAGTACGGTGCTGCCGGTGGGGATCCGGTTGGCGGCTCCCCGCTTCACCAGGATCACCAGCTCGCCCTTGGCCAGTGCCACGTCGCTGAGGGTCTTGCCAGCCCAGCGGCCGTCCACCTCCAGCTCCCGCACCCCCAGCTGCTTGCCGCCTTCAAAGGCCTTGGCCGCCAGCACCAGTACGTCCCCCGGTTCCAGTACCGTGGACCCGGAGGGCACCAGAGCCTGGCCGGCGCGGAAGATGGTGGCCACCAGCAGATCCGCCGGCAGCGCCAGCTGCCCCAAAGTTCTGCCGCACCAGCGGTGCCCGGGACGCAGCTGCAGCCGGACGAACTGGATGTCGCCCTCCTCCTGATAGTCGCTGAAGGTCTTGTTGACGTCCTTGTCCCGGTCCACCATGCCCAACCGCCGGGCCACCCGGGGCAGCAGGGTGCCCTGCAGGGAAATGGACAGCAGCACGATGCAGAATACCAGATTGTAGAGGTTATACCGGGTGGATACGCCTCCCAGCACGGCGGAGATGGCGAACACGATGGACGCCGCACCCCGGAGCCCTGCCCAGGATACCAGCCCCATCTGACCCAGACCGGACCGGAAGGGCAGCAGCAGAAGCCCCGTCACCACCGGCCGGGCCACAAGGGTGAGAAATGCCATAATGGCCAGCGCCGGCAGCAGTACCGCCGGCAGCTCTACCGGGGTCACCAGAAGCCCCAGCAGGAAGAAGATGATCACCTGAGAAACATCGGTGAGCACATCGAAGAAATGCACCAGATAGCGCTTGTTGGTAAGCCGTGCGTTCCCCAACCGGATGCCGCACAGGTAAACTGCCAGATAACCGTTGCCCCCCAATACCGCCGGCAGGGCGTAGGAGAGGAGCATCACGCCGAAGAGGAACACCGTCCGGCTCTCCTGATTCAAAAGCAGGCTGCTGCCCAGCAGCCGTGCCGCCAGGGCGCCCAAAATGAGACCGCAGGCAATGGCCAGGGCCAGCTGCCGAAAGAGCAGCAGCGGCACGGAGATTTGCTGCCCGTCCATCAGAGCCACGGCAGCCGCCGTGAGCATGTAGGACATGGGGTCGTTGGAACCGGACTCCACCTCCAGCAGGGAGTCGGTGTGGTCTTTCAGAGCCAGCTTGTTGCACCGCAGGATGTTGAATACCGACGCTGCGTCGGTGGAAGAGATGACGGCGCCGATGAGAAAGCTTTCCAGCATGGGCAGATCCAATGCCAGATGGGCGAAGAGAGCCACGGCCCCTGCCGTGCCTGCCACCCCCAGGGTGGACAGCACCGCTGCCTGTCCCAGCACCGGCCGGGCGGCGGAGAGATTGGTGCCGAACCCGCCGTAGAACATGATGCAGATGAGGCTGGCCGAACAGATGACGTTGACGGCGGCATAGTCGTTGAATACGATGCCCACCGGCCCGTTTTCCCCGAAGCACATGCCCAGAGCCAGAAACAGCAGCAGCGACGGCACCGGGATCTTCTGGAGAAACCGGCTGGTAAGAATACAAATGAGGATCACGGCCCCCATCAGCAAAATGGATTCGTTTATACTCATCCGCCTCCTTTCTGTTGCGTTGTCAGTCTGTCATGGCGATGTGGTGCGCAATGCGCTGGATGATCATGTCCAGTGCCACCAGATTGTGTCCGCCTTCCAATACCACGATGTCGGCGTATTTCCGGCTGGGCTCCACGAACTGCTCGTGCATGGGCTTGACGGTGGTGAGATACTGCTGCACGATGGACTGCATGGACCGTCCCCGCTCTTCCACGTCCCGCAGGGCCCGGCGGAGGATGCGCACGTCGGCGTCGGTCTCCACGAAGATCTTGATGTCCAGAAGATCCCGCAGCTCGGGATCGTGGAAGATGAGGATGCCCTCCACGATCACCACCTTGGTGGGCCGCACCTCTATGGTCTCGTCGGTGCGGTTGTGGTCGGTGTAGGAATACACCGGGCAGTGGATGACCTTGCCGGCCTTGAGATCCAGGATATCCCGGATCATGAGATCGGTGTCGAAGGCGTCGGGATGGTCGTAGTTCTGGCGGCACCGCTCCGCAAAGGACAGGTCCTGGCGTTTGTAATAGTTGTCGTGATGGATCACGCTGATGTCGCTGCCGAACCGCTGCAGCAGATGCTCCGTCAGGGTGGTTTTGCCTGAGCCGGTACCCCCGGCGATGCCGATAAATATGGTGTTCACAGCCTGTGTCCTCCTTGCCGGAAAATGAAGTTTTTTTGCTTTGCTCACCATTATAGAAGACTGCCGGGCCAAAAGCAAGGTGCCGCCGGGCAAGTTGTAAAAAAAGGATGAATTTCCGCTGCTTAACGGTTGACTGCGCAGCGAAAAATCTGTATGATAGAGGCAAATCCATTATGTCTACCACAGGAAAGGAACCGTTGCATATGAGTCTCCTGAAATGCCCGAAATGCGGGGAAATGTTCTCCGATAGCTATAAAACCTGCCCCTTCTGCCAGGAAGATGAGGAATTTTACAGCGGCAAAAAGCCCAGGAACCCCGGCCGCCGGGTGGAGCGGCATAAGAGCCCCAGCATCCTGGGCCCCGCCATGGTGCTCATCGTACTGCTGCTGGTGGGCTTTTTGACGGTGACCTTCCTGGGTGATACCGTCAAATCCTGGTTTGACCGTCCGGCTCAGGAGCAGCCGGTGGATCCGGACGACAAGGACCCCGTAGATGAGACCCCCGTGGCCCTGACCCTGAGCCAGACCTCCGCCACGCTGGAGGTGGGCGGCACCGCCAGCCTCACCGCTACCGGCGCTGAGAACGTCACCTGGACCAGCAGCGACGAGGCTGTGGCCACCGTGGACGCAGCCGGCAAGGTCACCGCCGTGGCCGCCGGTACCGCCACCATCACCGCCACCGCCCAGGGCGCCACCTCCGCCGCCTGCGAGATCACGGTGAAGGCTCCGGCCAAGAACCTGAAGATCGTGAGTTTGGATACCGGGTCGCTGTTCCCTGATGAATTCCAGCTGCCGGTAGGAAGTACCAATCATTTGGCGGTGGACGGCACCGATTCCACCGTCACCTGGGCCATCACCGATGGCGCCGAGTACGCCAGCATTGACCAGAACGGTGTAGTCAAGGGCCTAAAGGCCGGTGTGGCCACCCTGTCGGCTACCGTGGACGGCCAGACCCTCACCTATAAAGTACGTGTCAGCTAACCCCTCATCCCCCCACAGCGCCCCCAACCGGGGGCGCTGTTTTTTGCGGCATGAAAGCGGAAGCGTTCCCGTTTCCAGGTGGAAATAAGATGAAATCCATGTGCTCCGACGACATGTGCGTCGGAGCACATACCCCTCAGGCTGCAAGTGTGGCATTTGCCTGCTTGCAGCAGGCAAATGCTGGGCGGGGCAGTGTGCATC
>CALWXA010000093.1 GCA_944385395.1 uncultured Oscillospiraceae bacterium
CACGTCGTTCTGCATGGCGGAGGGCATCACCACATCCACCTTCACGCCCCAGGGCTTCTCACCGGGATGGAACTCCACGCCGAACTTATCAGCGTAATCCTGGACCTTGTTGCGGCCGGAGTTACGCATGGTCACCAGGTAGTCCACCTTCTCCATGGAGGAGGAAACACCTTCGGGGTCATAGATATAGCCATCGGGGCCGGACAGGGTCACGACCTTGGCGCCCAGGTGATGGGCCTTCTTGCAGATGCCCCAGGTCACGTTGCCGAAGCCGGCGCAGGCAATGGTCTTGCCCTTGACGTCCTCACCCTCGTGGTTCAGGACTTCCTGCAGATAGTACATGGCGCCGTAGCCGGTGGCCTCGGGACGGGTCAGGCTGCCGCCGTAGGTAAAGCCCTTGCCGGTGAGCACGCCGTTCTGCCACATACCCTTCAGACGGCGATACTGGCCGAACAGGTAACCGATCTCACGGCCGCCCACGCCCATGTCGCCGGCGGGCACGTCGATATCGGGCCCGATGTAACGATAGAGAGCAGTCATATAGCTCTGGCAGAAACGCATGACCTCAGCCTCGGACTTGCCGGCAGGATCGAAGTCGCTGCCGCCCTTGCCGCCGCCCATGGGCAGGCCGGTGAGGCTGTTTTTGAAGGTCTGCTCAAAGCCCAGGAACTTGATGATGCTGGGGGTCACGTTGGCCTGGAACCGCAGGCCGCCCTTGTAGGGGCCAATGGCGCCGTTGAACTGGCAGCGGTAGCCGATGTTGGTGTGCCACTGACCGGCATCGTCGCACCACACCACACGGAAGGTGAACATACGCTCCGGCTCCACCATACGCTTCAGGAGGTCCACCTTCTCATACTCGGGATGGGCGTCCACCACAGGGGAAATGGAGCTGAAAACTTCTTCCACCGTCTGCACAAACTCCGGCTCGTTGGCATGCTTCTTCTTCACATACTCGATCACACTGGCCACATATGCGTTCATAATGACTGCGCCTCCTAAATTTTGTAGCACATTTTTTCCGCAGGTTGTTCCTCCCTGCTGTATCTAAGCAGATGATAACACCCGCCTTGATATTACGCAAGTAAAAAACGGAACATTTCCCATACAAAACCGATTTTTTTCCACACATCATTTTGTGCACCTTGTCCTCCGGCCGCTCCTCTCGTACTATACTGTCGACAATATTTTATAAGTCATTTGTTATCATGCTTCCCCTTTTTGGCAAAAAAGTCGCCAGGCTGTGACAAAAAACGCAATTACGACGCTGCTTATTGACATTTCCGTTACAAGCGGTATAATGATAAAGGGACTGCGCATGACCTCTGGCACGTAGTCCTTCTTTATTGCATGATTCTATCTGGTCTGCCGCTGGCCAAACAGCGGCCGGCTGCTGTGCTTGTTGCGTTTCACCACATGCCGCTGTGGGAACGCAGGGTGGCACTGCAGCATCAGCGGCAGAAGGAGTTACTATGGCTACTTATCCCATGACCATCGCCGGTCTGCAGCGTGAGCTGCCCATCTGCAAGATCACGGACGATCTGTACATCGGCGCCTTTGTGTGCTTCGGCGACGCCGAGCTGTGCGTGGCCTGCGCCCGTGAGCTTCTGAAGCTGGTGGAGCCGGACAGCTATGACTATCTCTTCACGGCGGAGGCCAAGAGCATCCCCCTGATCCATGAGATGGCCCGTCAGTCCGGTGCCAAGAAGTATTTCATCGCCCGGAAGGGCCCCAAGGCCTATATGCCCGATCCCCTGTGTGTGGAGGATCAGTCCATCACCACGGCCGGTTCCCAGAAGCTGTATCTGGGCCGGGACGATGCCGAACTCATCCGGGGCAAGCGGATCCTCATCATCGATGATGTGATCTCCACCGGCGGCTCCCTCCATGCTATGGAGGCGCTGATCGCCGCTGCCGGCGGCACTGTGACGGGCCGCATCGCCGTACTGGCGGAGGGTGACGCCCAGGAGCGGGCGGATATCAAGTATCTGGCCCCCCTGCCCCTGTTCAATGCCGACGGCACCGTAAAATGAGCAACACTTAAAAAGAGGAGCGACGGGCAGTCGCTCCTCTTTTTTTGCCTTTATTCCCCATCCATGGGTTCATCCAGCACCCAGGGCAGCGTAAGCCAGAACATCAGGTCAAAGTGGGGCTCAGGGAAGCCCGGTGCGCCATAGGGATAGCTGTCATGGCCGCAGCTGCACCAGCCCTCCTCCCAGTCCCCCAGAAAACGGCCTGCCAGCCGGTAGTTGATCTGATAGTGCATCCCTGCTTCATCGGTGTAAAGCTCACAGGCGTAGGTGGATTTCTCCGGCGGGATGCCCAGCCCGTCCAGCAGGGCCAGCATCTCTTCCGGCAATTTCCGGTCCCGGGCCAAGGCCAAAAAGTTCCGGCAGTGGCCGCATTCGCAGCCCCAGGGCTCCGCCTGGGCATACCAGCTGCGGGTGGCCGCCAGATCCACTTCCCCCCTGCCGCCAGGGAATTCAATCAGCTTCATGGGGTTCTCCTTTCTGTCCCCACCGGGCAAAATGGCGGAAGGTCAGGGGCCAAAGAGCGCCAGCAAACACCACCACCAGACAGTAGCGGATGAGATCCGCCCAGCCGGTATGCCCTATCAGCAGATGCAGCGGTGCCTTCAGTCCCGCCTGCAGGGCCACCAGCAGCAGCAAGCCCGGGAGCACTTTCAGCAGCTGCACTTTCAGGGGCGCCGCTGTTTCAAAGCGGATATACCGCTGATCCAACCAGCAGGCTGCCAGCATCCCGATGGTAGCGCCGGTGAGCTTCCAGCCGTTTTCGATGGCACTGGCCAGGTTGGCCGCATCTGTATCGGCAGGAAACTGCCAGTGCAGCATAAAGAGGAGATAGGCTACACTGCAGCCCAGCATACCGACAAGGATCCACAGCATCCGGCGGGGCGTCTGGCGGTTCATCACCGGCCACAGCACCAGTACCAGCACTGCACCGATCAGCAGGGAAACGCCCACGTCCCAGGGCGTGTGAACGCCCAGATACATCCGGGAAAATGCCACCAGCACCACTGTCAGGACCAGGACCACCTGTACCCATCTGCGGCGGCTCATCCGGGCCAGTCCACCAAAAAGCCCGGCAGCACTCTGGGTATGGCCGCTGGGGAAAGAATAGCCGGTAGCGGCCTCCCGGGCGCTTTCCACGATGGTGAAATCAGGGTCCAGCACCCAGGGCCGGGGAATGCGGCAGAGCATCTTCAGCAGCTGGTTGGCCAGGGTACCCAGGAATCCTACGGTCAGTAGGTAATAGCCTGCGCTTTTGCTGCGGCACCAATAGATGATGATGGCCACTGCCATAAAGATGGTTTCCTCGCCCAGCCGGGTGATAAGGGACATCAGCACATCGCCAACAGGCGTACGCAGCTGAGCCAGAGCGTATAAAACTTCCATGCAATTTCTCCTGATTGTGTCGTTGCATTTCCATTCTACCATATTTTCCCCGGGAAATACAGAAAAAAAGAAAGAGGACGTTCGAAAGAACGTCCTCTCCCTTCTTATTACGATTCTCTATCAAGTTTATCAATCGCGCAAAACGCATAAATTGAAGATCCAACAACAGCACCTGATAACAAGCTACAAATTTGGATTACTTGGTCAAGTGGTAACTTTTCCGTCATTCCGAAAATGTTCAGTATTCCTATGGTCAATAGCGCCGCAATGATGACTACCCACAAGGACATCTTAACTTTACCCATCACGCTTCTCCATTCTCCCACAAAGTAACTTTATAGGCGATTCTATTAACAGATGTCCCCTCATAATTTGCCAAAGGCCACAATTCCATATCATACATAAGAACACTCTTTTCAATTGTTACAAAAGACCCCTTGGTTTTGTGGACATATTGATTCTCTTTATAAGAAGCACACTGAGAGTGTGGGTCATAGTCCTGAAAGCTGGTAAGAATGGCCAAGGCAAACGACGTACTTAACCCCAAAATAGGATTGACAAAAGCGCCAATAATGATAGCCAGGTAATACTTTCCCGTCATACTCAAGAGGACGTTCTTTCGAACGTCCTCTTGTTGTGTTGGCGTTACCTATTTTCCCAGGCCGTCTCCAGCCAAGTATCGTGGGCAGAAGCGAGCTTAACTTCCGTGTTCGGGATGGGAACGGGTGGACCCTCGCCCTAATCAACA